>JABJQE010000141.1 GCA_018663565.1 Phycisphaerae bacterium | reverse complement strand
TGCGGGCTCTGTGCGCAGCGCTCGATGTGCCATTTGAGGAACGGATGCTGGCATGGCCGGCCGGCCCCCGCGATACCGATGGGGTCTGGGCGGACTGGTGGTACGATTCGGTGCGGGCATCAACTAACTTTGTCCGCCCAGATCGCGCTCCGCAGCCCGTGCCATCGCTGCAGGCTGCCGTGCTGCCAAGATGCCGCGAATTGTACGACGAATTGGCGGCCATGCGACTTCGGCCGCTGGAAGGAGACTGCCATGCAACAGGGACGTGATCCTCGCAATGACAACCTGCTCATCAACATCAATGGCGTATTGATGCGACGGGGCGTCGCTCGCATTTCCCCCTTCGACTCGTTGGTGCAAGGCGGCGATGGCGTGTGGGAGGGACTGCGTGTGTATCCGGGCGGCATCTTCCGGTTGCAGGCGCATCTGGCGCGGCTTCGCAGATCGGCTCAGGCGTTGTCATTCGCCGAGATCCCCTCGATCCAGTCGCTCGAGCAGGAGATCGCTCGCACCCTTGAAGCCAATGACATGAATGATGGCGTTCACATCCGATTGACGCTCTCGCGAGGCGAGAAGATCACCAGCGGCATGGATCCTCGTCTCAATCAATCGGGACCAACCCTGATCGTACTGGCCGAGCACAAGCCGCCGGTCTATGACAGAAGCGGCCTCTCGCTCATGACCAGCAGCGTACGCCGATTCCGAGCAGACATGCTCGACCCAAAGATCCATCACAACAATCTCATCCAGTCGATCATGGCGAAGATCGAGGCCAATGCGGCCGGATGTGATGATGCCATGATGTTGGACGACCGCGGGTTCGTCGCCGAGACCAACGCCACCCACCTCTTTCTCGTATCGGACGGCGTGGTGCGGACCAGCCGACTCGTCGCCTGTCCAGAGGGCATCACTAGAAGCGTGATCTTGGAGATTTGCGCCGCCGAGGAGATTCCACTGGCTCAGTGTGATCTGACCCAAGCGGAGTTCTATGCGGCTGACGAGTGTTTCTGCACCGGCACCATGGGGGAACTCGCTGCTGTCACGACGATCGATGGCCGGTCCATTGGTCGCGGTGAAGTTGGGCCAATGACCACCCGCCTGAGCGAATGCCTCTCGCAGGTGATTGCCTCCGAATGCGAACCAATCGGTTTACCATGCGGGAGCCAACCCAGCCACGGAGATACACCTTCATGAGTCGTCCAGTCACACTGTTTACCGGTCAATGGGCCGATCTGCCAATTGACGAGATGGCGGCCAAGGCCTCAGCCTTTGGATATGACGGCTTGGAACTGGCCTGCTGGGGCGACCACTTTGATGTGTCGGCGGCGCTCGCGGACGATGGATACTGCCAGCGACACCGAGAGATGCTGGCTCGCCACGATCTTCAGTGCTGGGCGGTCTCGAACCATCTTATCGGGCAAGCCGTGTGCGACCGCATCGATCAGCGTCACCATCACATTCTGCCGGATCATATTTGGGGGCACGGCGACCCAGAGGGTGTTCGTGCCCGCGCCGCAGAAGAGATGATGAACACAGCACGCGCGGCCGCCAAACTTGGCGTGCCCGTTGTCAACGGGTTTACGGGTTCGTCGATCTGGCCAGACTTGTATTTCTTTCCACCCGTTTCACGTGAGCAAGTGAAGCAGGGTTATGACGACTTTGCCAACCGATGGGGGCCGATTCTTGACGTGTTCAAGGAAGTTGGCGTGAAGTTTGCGTTGGAGGTGCATCCCTCTGAGATTGCTTACGACACAGTGACCGCTCAGGCGGCCCTTGAGGCAGTGGGGCACCATGAGTCATTTGGGTTCAACTTCGACCCGAGCCATTTAGTGTGGCAAGGTGTTGATCCTGCTCGATTCATCGATCACTTCCCCGACCGGATCTTCCATTCGCATATGAAGGATGTGAAGGTCAAACTCGATGGCGATTCAGGCATTCTTGGTTCGCACTTGCAGTTCGGTGACCCTCGGCGTGGCTGGGATTTCGTCAGTGTCGGCCGCGGCGATGTGGACTTTGACGCCATCATGCGATCCCTCAACCACGCTGGTTATGACGGGCCGCTGTCCGTAGAGTGGGAAGACAGCGGCATGCATCGAGATCAAGGCGCAGAAGAGAGTTGTGAGTACATTCGGGCGATCGAGGTGCGACCGCCAGATTGTGGCTTTGAAGATTCATACTCGGAGGAGTGACCAATCATGTTGTGGTGTCTTCTTGCGACGTGCGTGAGCCAGCCAGCTGCTGTTGTAGAATTGCCGGGCGTTTTGGTATTCAGCCGGACGGCGGGATACCGGCACGATTCTATTGAGGCGGGACAACAATTTCTCCGGGCGATCGGTGAAGGTCGTTGGCGGGTGGAGTGCACTGAAGATCCGAACGTTTTTTCAGATGAGGGACTTTCGGGATATGACGTTGTTGTGTTGTTGCAGACGACAGGTGATGTACTTGACGATGCGCAGGAAGACGCGTTCGAGCGGTACCTCCGGAGCGGTGGCGGTCTCGTCGGTATACATGGTGCAGCTGACGGTGAACGTGATTGGGCATTCTTTGGATCAGGCGTCTTGGGAGGCGCGTGGTTCAAATCGCACCCCGCCATTCAGAACGCGACCGTTGTCGTTGAGGACAGTCATCATCCCAGTACGACGCATTTGAGTGAGAAGTGGCCACGTGTCGACGAGTGGTACAACTATGTGCAATCGCCACGAGACAGCGTGCATGTACTCGCTTCGCTCGATGAATCGACCTACAACGGTGGCGAGATGGGGGCAGACCATCCGATTGCATGGACCACCACAGTTGGCAATGGGGCGGCGTTCTATACCGGGCTTGGCCACACGGCGGAGAGTTATGCCGAACAAGGCTTTTGTGACCATATTCAGGGCGGTATTGAGTGGGCGATGGCTGATGGTTGGATTGACTTGGGGCAGAATTGGCAGCATCGAGATGGATGGCAAGACGTGGGCGGAGCGACGGCGGATGGTCGGAAGTTGAAACTGCACGATGGGCTTGGCATGATTTCCAACGGGCCTGAGGGGCACGCGAGAGATCTTGTGACAGGTGGATCATTTGGTGATTGCCAACTGCATATCGAATTTATGATTCCAGAAGGGAGCAACTCTGGTGTGTATGTGCAGGGTCGGTATGAGATTCAGATCTTGGATAGTCACGGTGTAGTTGACCCAGCGCCGGGTGATTGCGGCGGCATCTACCAGCGATGGGATGAATCGCGGTCCCCGAAGGGATTCGAAGGATCGCCTCCGAGAGAAAACGCATCCGCGCCGCCGGGTGATTGGCAAACATATGACATTCTATTTCAGGCTCCGCGGTTTGATGTTGATGGCAAGAAGATCGAGAACGCTCGATTCAAATCAGTTCGGCACAATGGCGTATTGATTCACGAGGACGTTGAACTCACGGGGCCGACCCGCGGTGGGCGGGAGCCCGAAGTGGCTACAGGGCCGCTGCGTTTGCAAGGTGACCATGGGCCGGTGGTGTATCGGCGTATGCAGGTACGGCGATAGATCTGCGGAATAGGCGATCGTCCGCGGGGCGGGCTCAGTGTGCCGATTTTCGGTTTACGGGCAAGGGCCGTAAGAGCCAAGTACTGCAAGCAAGTCATCCACTGCTACGGTGGAATCGCCGTTGATGTCTTCGACGCAGACGCATCCGCCCCAGGCTCCAATGATGGCCAGAATGTCATCGACATCAATCACGCCGTCGGCGGTGACGTCATTGCTGCAAATGGCGCAGATCGTGTTGTCGCCGAGATCGTCCCATGTGCCGAGCACGTGGTCCGGAAAATTGTTGCAAAGCGTTGACCCAGATATCCGAGCATCTGAGCAATCGCATGTCTTGGAAATGCCACCGCCACGAATGCCAGCGGTGTTGCCATCGAATATGCAGGAGGTGTGTATGCCATCACTATCATTGCCATAGGCTAGAGCGCCACCATAAACTTCAGCGCCATTGTTCAGGAACTCGCATCCTTCAAGAACGGGGTAACTGTAGTGGTGAATCCTCATGCCGCCGCCATCTATGCTTGCCCAGTTGTCGCGGATGATGACATCGCGAAGTACTGGGTTGCCTTCCCAAATACTCACGCCGCCGCCCATCATGGCAGTGCAGTCGCGAATGATGCAATTCTCAATGGTGGGTGAACTATTGAGGATGAAGAGGCCAGCGCCGCTTGCAACACCTTCGTGAATTGTCCCGCCGCCACTGCCGATAATGGTAAACCCGCTCAGAACGGCGGATTCAGTTTCGCCGCTGAATATCGCAACGGCCGACGGTGCCGTGCCACCGCGGATCATTGTGTGCTCGGGCCCATCGGTGCTTTGGACCACAATGTCCTTGCCGCGAAAGTTGATCCAGCCGGCCCAGGTGCCGGGACCGACTTCGACGGTGTCTCCTGAGGCCGCGGTATCGATGCCAGCTTGAATTGTGGGCTGGTCACTAGGCACCGCGATGGTCGTTGCCCAAGCGGTTCCAGATGCGGCTAGAAAGGCTGCTGTGACCAATCCGAAGTTCACTGTGAATGCTCCAATACATCCCCGTGTGGGGGTATTCACAGTATGCCCGATTCTCCAAGATAATGCGAGGGGCAATTTCGGCCCAATTGACCCTCAAAAAGCCAATTCTCAGGCCAGGATTGCATGGAACCCTCTTTGCGGATCCTCCGAATTGAGGTACATTGAGGAATAGGTAAACGATTATTTGCCATAAGAGTGATGGGATGAAAAGTTCGGCCCGCTACGCGGCCAGGGAGCGAATTAGTGAGAAATCAACGGACCCACGGATCTGTATTTGGAGTGTCATGTCTCGCCTTGATTGGCATTCTCGCAGTACCTGCGAGTGCGAGAGATAATGACCTCGTTCAGACCACAGTGATCGAGGACACGACCGAGACCACGGTGATTGAGTTTCATATGGCTGACCCAGTGAGATCTGGTGTCCGCATTGATGGTGAAGCGTGGGCATCGCTCAGCCTCGGCGGTGAGAGCATCGCCCGCAATGTCGGCGAGCCAGCACTTCCTGATGTTCGCCGGAGTGTTCTGATCGGCGCGAATGACGAGGTTGAAGTCAACTTTGTTCGCGGTTCCTATCACGATATTCAAGGCGTCAAGATCGTTCCTGACAAGGGGCGGATTAGCCGGGCGATTGATCCTGCAACAGTGCCCTTTAGCTTCGGCAAGGTTTACAACTCCTCTGGTTTCTGGCCAGCTTCCATCGTGGAGATCGCCGATCCGCACGTCATGCGAAATACGCGTGGCGCTGTGGTCACCGTGAACTCTGTGCAGTGGAACCCCGCGACCGAGACATTGCGTGTATGGAACGACGTCACCGTATCGGTTGATACGGTTGGCACGACCACGAAGAACGTGCTCGAAGTTGCCGCTGCTGATGTGCACAAAGACAATGCTGCGTGGGACGCCATGTACGACGCTCACTATGTCAATTACCCAACGCGTCGATACGACGGCATGGACAATTCGGGTGACATGTTGATTATCTGCCACGATCCGTGGCTTGCCAATATCCAGCCACTCGTCGATCACAAGAATAGCATCGGCATCAACACGACAGTGATGGCCGTGTCGGATATCGGTAATACGCCTACTGCGATTGGCGCGTACCTCGACTCCAAGTATGCCACCTCAGATCTGTGTTATGTGCTGCTCGTTGGCGATGCTGAGCACATCTCAGCTGAGACGTCGAATGTAGAAAATGGCCTCTCGGATGCGATGTATTCCAAGATGACCGCTGATAACTATCCCGACATCTTCCTCGGCAGGTTCAGTGCCCAGACTGCAGCTGATGTAGACACCCAGGTCGAGCGAACAATCACCTACGAACAGGATGGCTGGGTACAGCGTCCTGGGTACATGCGGGCATTCGGCAACAGTTCTACGCAGGGCCCTGGCGATGACAATGAAACCGACGATGTGCATGTCGGCAATATCTTGAGCCAGCTCGAAGGCTACGGTTATACCTACACGCAGCTCATTACCGATTCGGGTGGCACCGTGCAACAGGGCGTAGATCTCGTCAACTCTGGTGTTGGCACCATTGCTCACTGTGGACATGGCAGTACCACGTGCTTCGGCAGTGGAGCGATGCTCTGCAACAGTGATGTTGATGGCTTGACCAATGTGGACATGCTTCCATGGATCATTTCGGTGGCCTGCCTGAATGGCGAATACAACGCCGGCACGTGCTTTGCTGAATCCTGGATGCGAGCAACCTCCGGTGGAGCACCATCTGGTGCCATTGGCATTTACGCTTCGACAATCAATCAGTCATGGGCACCCCCAATGTGCTCACAGGATGAGACCTACGATCGGTTTACCGATGAGACGTACACCACATTTGGCGTGCTCTGCTATGCAGGCTCATGTCAGATGATGGATGAATACGGTAGTGGCGGCGTTGACATGTTTGATACATGGACAGTGTTTGCTGATCCATCGCTGGTCATTACAGGCCTGGCCGCACCTCCAACAGGCATGCGGGTCATCGGCAGTGGATTCGCAGCTGGCGGTCCGATCGGCGGACCGTTCACTCCAGACTCATGTGAATTCGTCCTGACGAATCACGATGGGGATGACATTGAGTTCTCTGTTTCTGGCGGCAGTGCTTGGCTCGATGTCTCGCCCACTTCTGGGAGCATTCCTGTCGGTGGCGAAGTGATCGTGACGGCTAGTCTCAATGGCGGCGCAAACGCGCTTCCAGCTGGAATGCACGAGATTACGCTCGAGTTCACCAACCTAGATAGCCATGATGGAGATGCCACGAAGGGCATCTCGGTCAATGTCGGCACACCCGTGCCAGTGCTTTCGTGGGAATTTGATACTGATCCAGGATGGTCCATGGAAGGTGAATGGGACTTTGGTCAACCAAATGGCCAGGGTGGTAGCCAGTACGGCAATCCTGACCCGTCGTCCGGCGCAACGGGCAGCAATGTAATCGGCATCAATCTCAATGGCGACTACAGCCTTGCTGCAGGTGGTCCTTGGGCGTTGACTACAACTGCGATTGACTGCTCAAACTACAGTGATACGAGCGTGTCATTCCAGCGATGGCTCAACTGTGACTATCAGGCCTACGCGATTGAGAAGTTCGAAATCTCATCGAATGGGACTGCATGGTCAGCCCTATGGGAAAACAGCAGTTCGGGAGAGGTTGCTGATGGATCATGGTCTGAGCAGGAGTTTGATATCTCCGCAACGGCCGATGGCGAATCCACGGTGTACCTCCGATGGTCGCATGCGGTTGGGGAATTTGCTTACGCGTATTCGGGTTGGAATATCGATGATGTGGTGATCTCCGCTGTGGATGGCTCAACGACGGAACCATGTGATGGTGACATCGATGGGTCAGGCACGGTCGGCGCAGATGATCTGCTTGCCGTGATCGGCGACTATGGTTGCAGCAGCAATTGCTCGGCCGATGTGAATGGTGACGGAGTCGTTGATACCAATGACCTTCTCATCGTGATCGGAGCCTGGGGAGGTTGTCCCTGATCGACCTGAGTTCTAACTCTGTTCAACTTCGCAGCCCCTTCTTCCTTCATGGGAGAAGGGGCTGTTTGTTTTTGCATCGCTTCGCCGCGGGGGAGTCGGCAGTCGATGCAGCTCGCGAGGGAAGTGTTGGGAGCAGGATCTGAATGGTGCGTGAGTTTGCCTGAAGGCGAGCGACAAAGGGCATCAGCGGGGTCGAAGACTCCGCCAACGTCGCGCGTGCCTTGCTCATGAGTAGGGGGCGAAATGTGCTTGTGCTAGAGTGGTGATCATGATGAGCCCAATATTATTGTCCGTTATCGCGCTCTGCATGCACGATGGTGCCGCCGAGGTTGACCCGTCGCTCAAGCAGCACTGGATATTTCATCC
>JABJQE010000140.1 GCA_018663565.1 Phycisphaerae bacterium | reverse complement strand
TACACAGCCTTGGGCTGATTGGCATCGATCCTCAACGACTGCGTAAAAGCCTCTTCCGCTTCCGAGACATAGCCATTGGCATAACATGCCCGACCGAGATCATTCCAAGCAGCAGTCGCCCCACGTTTGTTTCGTACCCGCTGCATGGACCGCTGGACGATGTCGGCAACAAGCGGATCTGCAGATGAAAGATCTGGGCTTGGGACAGTGGCGGAATCTGAACAAGACACCAATCCGTATGCCATCACCGCGGACACAAGAAGCCATCGCAACATTGCCATCACGCCCCTCGAAGCCCGACTTCGGCCGCAGGGACATCAGAAACAGTTGCTTTGGCGAGAACATGAGCGGCAATCTTTGACTCGAAGACCTGCTTGGCCACCATGTCAATCTGCCCGGCGTCGACAATTTCCTTACGAACTTCCTCTGGCCGCATTCCACGAAGCGCAGCCATCGATCGGATCCTTGCTTCGACATCATGCTCTGAGATGGCAATCTTAAGTTCACGTTGCAACATCATGCCAATAGCAGTTCGGCGAGCCTGTCTCGTGACCTCTATGGCGAATCGGCGTGTCGAGCTTTCAGCAGCTTTGGTCGCTGCTGTCTCATCTTCGCCTGATGCTGTCGCAGCCTTAATCGACTGCTCTTTCATCTCAGCAATGCGCTTTGTGATGACTCGCCGGGGGACAGGGCACTCGAATCCCTCTAAGAGCGACTCAAAGACTGCATTGGTCAAATACTGTTGCTGCTCAATAGAGAACCGGTGTTCAAGAGAGAGCTTGACCTGCTGGCGAAGTGTCGCTTCGCTGGGACTCTCATATCGAGCAACAAGACCATCCAAGGTAGCGGGCGTGATGCGATCAACCGAACGTATTTTGATCGAACACTTCGCCGCTGAACCAGCATTGTCCGCCTTGCCCAATGCAGCAGGAACGATAGAATCAAAGACCACAGAGTCGCCAGCGCACATCCCCTCGATTGCCCCGGCAAGGCCGTCGATCACAAGGCCCTCAAACAGAGCTGGCTGACCTTGACGGGGCACTCGTACAACCGATTCAATTTCAGTTGCCACGGATTCGCCCGTTTCGCTGAGTAATAAGTTGAGTAGAACAACCGCCTGATCACCGCGAACCATTGGCTCGTCAGATGGAGCAACGCTGCCAAGTTGAAATCGCTGCTCTTCAAGCTCAGCCTCAACCATCTCATCGTCAATAGTCAATATAGGCCGACAAAGAGTCATGTCACTAAATTCTGGCAGTGTCATCTCAGGCGATGTATCGATCAGGGCCGAGCACCGAAAGTCATCCTCGGGTGTCGGCTGGGGTGATTCCTTTTGAGGGAGCAGAAATGGCCCCCAAATTGGATCTAACTCGAATCTGCCAATGGCCTCATCAAGGCAAATCTGAGCAAGCAGGCTGAGCAGCGCAGACCCCTCGTGCGGCTGATCCCCCTCTTCGAGCCGCTGGCGGATCTGATTGACGCTGGCCACTGGCACCATGAAGTCATATCGTGTATCCGCAGATTCGGGTTCGCCAGCATTAATCACAATTGTGCCTGGGTCAATCGCAGGTGAGTTCAAAACGGATAACTCCAATTCATCATTGCTTCGGATCGAGATATTCGGCTCGTTGATTACGCCGAAGTGCGGGCCGGTTAAGGGTAGCATGGGTACCTATGATGTCCAACAATGCCGCCAGTATAGAACAGACCATCTCCAAACTGCTCCAACGAGAGATGTTTTCACTTGCCCATGAGCGGATCATCTCTGCTCTTCGCGATGATCCCACTAACACAAAGCTCCGACTTGCCCTCGTCAATGTGCTCACGAAAGAGCACGACTTCCATGCCGCCCGCACGCTATTAGAGGAACTGGACGAGGAACAACCACTCAACCATCGCATCGAGAGTCAACTGCCTCCACTCCTACTCTCGACAGGTGACGGCGCACAGGCCGTGGCTCGTGCCCAATCTCAAATTACTCGCGCCAAGGGCCTATCAAAATCACATTGCCTGCTCGGCCTCGCCCGCCTGCATGAGAGCTTGAATGATGTGCCGGCCGCTCGCGAAGCACTTGCACAGATCTCCACAGATGATCCCGTCATTGCAGCCAACCTTCAATTCACCGAATCGCGGCTACTCATTCAAGAGAAGAATTATGGCGCTGCCGCCGATTCATTGCTTGCTTTTCTCAAAAACCACGAGTCGATGCCGGAAGATGCCACTTCCGCATCGGCCTCGGACGCTTGGTTTCAGCTTGCCAAGGCCTACGACAGAATGGGCGAATACGACAAAGCCTGGGCTGCTGCCGATAAAGGGCACGAACCCTATCAGGGGTGGACTCCCGACAAGACGCTCGCAGATCTTGATGCCATTCGCACATTCATGAACCGGGACACGCTTCGAAGTCTCGCACACGCCGATACTGATTTCGAGTGGTCTCCACTATTCATTGTGGGCATGCCACGGAGTGGCACAACGATGCTCGAGCAGATTCTCAGCATGCACCCCGATGTATCCAACGGTGGCGAGATGACGGTGTCAATGCAGATGATCACAGAGGGCCAACGCATCAGCGATTCATACTTGTCGTTCCCCAATACGGTTGTCGACTTTCGAGTTCAAGACACGAATGCCCTTGGACAAATGTACATGGATGCGTTGCGGCCATTTGCAGGGAGCACCAGCATTGTGTCAAACAAATCCCTCGCCTTGCAGCCGCAACTTGGATTTCTCAGTTTGTGTGTGCCCAATTGCCGGGCCATCATGCTGTACCGACATCCGCTCGACAATGCGGTGTCATGTCACACCAACAATCTAGTCACAATTGGTCACCGATACACGACTGACATGAAGACATTTGGACGCATCTGGACTGCCCGACGAAAGACGCAAGAACATTGGCTTGAGCACCTTGACATTCCGATGATGGAACTTCATTACGAGTCTATGGTGCATGATCAAGATGCTGAAACGCGGCGATTACTGAGCTTTCTTGATGTTGAGTGGGAACCCCAGTGCCTTGACTTCCACAAGTCCACGAACATCGCACGAACCATTAGTTTCGACCAAGTCAATCGCAAGATGTACTCAACATCCGATGGTCGCTGGAAACACTATGAGAAGCATCTTGGACCAGTCATTGATGAGGTCGGGGAGTACCTGTAGAGCAGCGGAGCTCGGCAAAGCTATAAACGCTGCGCCGAGAATGCCAAGATGAACCGCCTTGGAAAGGCATCTGGCCTCATATGGTCTTTTGCCCTTTTTGGTGGGTTTTGGCGAGCTTCTTCAAGTGGAGCCAAGGCTAGAGCCCTCTGTCCACAACGCACCAACCAACTGCAAAAAGAACATGCCCCTGCCAAAGGCAGGGGCATGCAAGAGAAACCAGTTTTTGCTGAGTCAGTTGGCCGGGGGTCAGTGGAAGCGGACTACCCGATCGGTTGACTCACAATACAAGCGTACTCAGTCGCGACGACGTCGACGGGCAGCGAGACCAGCGAGACCCAGAAGGGCCATAGCACCGGGTGCTGGAACGACGGTGAAGCTAAAGCTGGCGCTTGCACCGTTCGGGAAGGATGCGCCTTCACCGTTGATGGACAAGGAACCAACGAAAGATCCCCAAGCCCAACCATCGCTGTATGAGTCTTGCATGGCGACGTGATACGTGCCAGCAGCCAAGTCCATGTTACCGGTTACGGTAGCGAAGTGGCTTGTGACTGAGCTGTAGGTCGTAATTGAAAGATTGCTGCAACCGCCGTAGTACAACGAGCTGCTTGCAATAAACATTGATGCCACAGTGGCGCCACCTGAGCTGTGGACTTGCCACGCATGCTCACCTGCCCAACGATCCATATCGTGGGTAAAATCTACAGTCACGCCAGTAGCGGTACCTGCGAGGGTAACGGTGGCAAGACCTGCTGTTGTTAGAGCGAATCGCATGATTCTATTTCCTCTCTGTTCTTGTTCGCCAGGTCGATACTGCCGACACGTTTCCTAAACTACTTCCCAGTCACAACAAGTGACATCGACACGGGTGCATGCACTCTGGCTGGTGGTGGGCTCGATGGAGCGTTCTAAACGCTACTCCGATCGCGACGCCCTAATTTGACACCAGCCGTCTACAAATGAATTGAGTAGGTCTTTCTCCTGCTCTCTTCTCTACCTGACGCCTTCTAAAGCGGCAGATCCTCCACAAGCACAGTGCCAGAGTCTCGCACCCTCGTCAATGTAATTCTTAGACTTTTATCTCAAGTTATTGCACCCCATTTGTCCCGCCGTGATCTGGCTGGTGCCACACCAAATGAGTCGCCATGCGCTGCCAAATAACCGTTGTAGCCCCCTCAGGGGCGTTTGCCGAACTTGCCTATGCCGGACCGAACCGCCCAAGATGCCCGCACAACCATCAAATTCTGCTACAACGCCTCTCCACAATCAGGAAATCACGCCGGAGAGCGCCGCATGTTGACCATTTTCCTCACCCTTCTTGCCACTCAGAGCCCTTGGTTTGGCACTGGCACGGGCTTCCCACAATCGCCGAGCATTGCACCAGATGGAGCCTTTGTGGTGTACTCGGACCGCGGCGACCTGTGGAGCGTTCCGGCAACTGGGGGGGGCTCCACCCGGCTCACGAGCCACCCGGCAACCGAACGCCGCTCAGCAATCTCGCCAGATGGCCGCACGCTCGCCTTCGAATCGGACCGAGACGGCACGACAAACATCTACACGGTCCCGCTCTCTGCAGAGAACGGACGCCTTGCCACGTCCGGACCAATCACTCGGCTGACCGTCTCGGATCGATGGCAGGCGCTCTCTGGCTTCACGCCCGATGGCGACGCGGTGCTGTATCACTCCTACGCTGACCCGACGATCTACCGCCAGCCACTCGTGTACCAAGCGCCGCTCGATGGCGGACCCGTTACCCGCCCCACCACCGCGCATGGCCGGGCGCCGCGAATTGGCAATGACACGCTGTACCTAACCCGAGGCTACGCTCCTTGGGAGCGGCCCGCCTACCGGGGCAGTGGCAACCGTGACCTCTGGTCCATGGATCTCATGACCGGCGAGTTCACACGGCGATCGAATGCCAAGAGCAATGAGGGACAAGCATCTCCGCGGCCAGACGGGTCGATCGCTCTGCTCTCGTCGCGTGATGGGCAGAACGACATTTGGATCATTCCGGCCGGCGGCACGTTTGAGCAGGCCGTCAACAGAACGCGGCTGGATCTTGGCGAGCGGGCCACGATTGGGCATGGCGCGCGTGACCTTACTGTTTCAGCAGATGGATCCACAGCTGCTGTTGCCCTGTGGGACTCAATCGCGACGCTCGACCTCAATGACAAAGATGCCACGCTACGCACACTTGATATTCAGCGAAGCGGCGACACCGCGACGCTCGACCGGCGCATCGAGCGACTCGACAACAAGGTTGGCGAAGTGGCGCTGCATCCCTCGGGCGATGCCGTTGCGGTTGTGGCCCGCGGCGAGGTGCTCGTTCGCAGCACCACAGACGACCACCCCACGCGGCGTATTACCAATGACCATGCGCGACAGAAGCAGATCGCATGGTCGCCGGATGGCACGCGGCTGTGGTTCACCAGTGACGCAGGGGGCACCGAGGGCATCTGGGAAGCGACCGTGAATCTCGAGCGGAAGGATCTGAAGCCAGCCGACGGGGATGAAGAAGACGAAGCCCCGCAAGACGATGCGGCGGATGACACACCCAAGGACGACGACGCTTCGCCCGAGGTTGCCGATGAGGCACAACCGGATGGCGACGGGACCGCTAGCGAGGATGTGGACGAATCCAAGGACGACACGAAAGACGCCAAGAAGAAGGCGGAGCCCAATACGAGCGGCGAGCGATGGGCCGATGCGCTTCGTTTTGATGTGCAGCCACTGATCGCCGGCCCGGCAGCCTCGCGGCCAATGCCCTCGCCTGATGGCACGAAGCTGCTTTATCAGCGTGGCAATGGTGACCTAGTGCTGCGAGATCTTGAGTCGGACCAAGACAAGCCCTTGCTCAAGAGCTGGGACGCCCCCGAAGTGCGGTGGGCGAGCGACTCGCGGCACATCGTGTATTCGGTGAGCGACCTGGACTTCAACAATGACATTTGGCTCATGGACACACAGGCGCCGGAAACGGCGACCAATTTGACCCGCCACCCTGATATCGACCGCGCCCCGCGACTGAGCGATGACGGCAAGGTGATGGTATTCCTAAGTGATCGCAACCGAATGGGCGACAATTGGGACTACGACGTGTGGGCGATGGTGCTTGATCCGTCCCTTGAGGACATGAGCGACTACGCCTTGGACGCGTACTTCAAGGAAGCGGCCAAGGCGGCCGGAAAGAAGAAGATCATTGACCTGCCAGTCGAAGACGACGGCGAAGTCACCGCCGATGCTGAAGACACGGCAGAAGCCAAAGCCGGAGCCGAGGCCGATACCACCGCGGATGAAGCAGTCGATGAAGATGAACCGGTTGTGTTGGAATTCACCAATCTTGATACGGCGTGGAAACGCGTTCGACGCGTCACGACGCACGAGGGCGGCGAAGACGATTTGTATCTGACGCCAGGCGGCGACGCCATTGTCTTTAGTGGCACGATCGATGGCGAAAAGGGTCTTTGGAAGATTGACCATCGCGGCAAGGAGCAGAAGAAACTCACTTCGGGCAGTGT
>JABJQE010000139.1 GCA_018663565.1 Phycisphaerae bacterium | reverse complement strand
TGCGATGATGGCGTCATATGCTGCCCAGGAGCGAGCGGCTTGTCCTCGCCCGCCATACACGACCAACTGATCTGGCAGTTCGGCCACCTCAGGATCGAGGTTATTCATGAGCATCCGCATCGCCGCCTCTGCTCCCCAGGACCTGCACGTCATAGTGTTGCCGTGCGGGGCCTGTATTTTTCGGGATTGAGGTTCGGCGATATTGCTCATCGGATGGGGGCACTCTGGCTGATGTGATGTGATCGAAAGAGTCAGGGTAGCAGGGCGGAGTCGACGATTCCCTCTGCGATAGCCTCGATGTCATATGACGGTGGCCGATCGGCCGTAAGTGATGGAACGAGCGATCGAACCGAAGCATGGAGTTGCTCAACACAGTTGCCACTCTGGAGCGGGCGTTGATGCTCGAGCCCCTCGGCAGCAACCATCAATTCGATCGCTACCACTTGCGTAGCCATGGTGACCGACTCTCGCAGGTGACGGGCGGAGGTTGCGCCCATCGAGTTGTAGTCCTCGATGCCGGCCGACGTTGGCACATTGCCAACGCTCGCTGGGGTGGCCAGTACTTGCAATTCGTTGCAGAGGGCTGCAGCGGTGTACTGGGCAATCATTAGCCCGCTATGCAGGCCTGGGCACGAACTGAGATACATCGGGACCGGGTTCTCAGTGTCGCGACCGCTGAGCAGCCAGAAGACGCGACGTTCTGCGATGCCCGCGATATGGCACATTGCAATTTTGGCCGTGTCGGCTGCAATCGCAAGAGGCATGCCGTGGAAGTTGCCGCCGCTGAGGATGACATCCGGGTCACGGAAGATGAGCGGGTTGTCTGTTACAGCGCCAAGTTCGTCGGACACGACTGATCGCACATGCGACAACGTATCGAGCACGGCGCCGAGCACTTGGGGAATACATCGCAAACAGTAGGGGTCTTGTACGCGGGGGTCATCTTCACGATGATGCTCAAGAATGGTGCTGCCTGCGAGGAATGAGCGAACCAGTTCGGCCACTCGTTGCTGGCCTGGTTGCTTGCGGGCCGCGTGAATCCTGGCGTCCAATGGCCCCGCGCTTCCGCGGCATGCATCGAGGCTCATTGCAGCAGCACCAATTGCAGTCTGCACGAGTACGTCCATGTCATGACATGCAAGCGCAAGTGTCCCCGCCATGAGGTGGGTGCCATTGATCAGCGCGAGTCCTTCTTTGGCTGCAAGTGTGATCGCAGGGATGTCAGCTCGCTCCAATGCTTCGGCTGCGGGCATCGGGCCATCTTCGGCAAGCATCACGTCGCCCTCGCCTATCAGCGCGAGCGCGGCATGGGCAAGTGGGGCAAGATCGCCCGATGCTCCCACAGACCCCTTGGAAGGGACGATCGGCGTGATGTCGGCGTTGAGCAGTGAGACCAACGACTCAATAACCACTACCCGGATGCCGCTGTGTCCGCGGGCTAGGCTCCCGGCAAGCAGGAGCATCATGGCCCGAACAACCTCGGCTTCGAGTGGTTCGCCTACTCCGGCCGCATGGGACCGAAGGAGGTTGCGTTGGATCTCAGCTGTCTCGGCGGGTTCGACGCGGTGGCGGGAGAGTGATCCAAATCCGGTGTTGATGCCATAGACCGGATCAACCCCGTCAGCTGCCGCATCCACAATAGCCCGTCCATCCGCAACCGACTCTGCGGAGGCTGGGGAGAGCGATACTAAGCGGCCACCCCGAGCAACTTCCACCACGTCGTCAATTGCGAGTGGTTCACCTGTCAGCATCAATGTAGACATTTGCCAATGGTAGTCATTCCTTGGCCGCGGCCAAGTGCTCGGAGGCGAGTTCCGATTACCATGGGCCCTATGTCTGCATTCTCCCGTTGGGTCGTCATTGTGTCTGGCTTTCTATTGACCGTGTTGGCTTATCAGGCCGCCTGGCCATGGCTGTACTCTGAAGTGGGCATGTACGGCCCCACAGTGTTTCAAGCCACACACCCCGCCGAGGCCGTTGCGGCCATGCTGGCAGCCACCGCAGTGGCATCGATTATCTGTGTGACCATTGCGAAACTGATCAGTGGTCTGGCCGGGCTAATTGTGGTCGGGGCTGCTCTGGGCTGGGCCGGGCTTGGCCTCTCCCCCATGCGTGATGTGTTGTTTCATGGTTCAGCAGGGCTCGTCGCTGCAGACGGGTTCGCATGGGCGATCGTGGTGCTGGGCCTGACCTGGCTGACGCTATCACGATGTGGCCCTTGTAACGATGTGCACCCCGAGACTGGGCATGACCCTACAGACCCATTGACCTCGCCGGAGGCGCTCAAGATGTTGGTGGCAGGGCTGGCCTCACTGCCCGTCGTCTGGCTTGTGGCTCAAAGCGACTTTCGAGGGCAAACGCTAGCCGCCACGATTCTCGGCGGCGTCGCCGCAGGGCTCGTTGGCCGGTTGTGGTCGCCCAATGTCCAGCCGGTCCTCTTGCCTCTCGGGGTAATGCTCAGTGGAACCATGGCGTGCTGGATTGCTGCGGTGCTGCTGCCAGACGCAGTAGACCGAGCCTACACCTCGGGCGATGTGCCGAATCTGATGTTGCCTACTCCGATTGACTGGGCGGCAGGGGCACTCTGCGGGGTGGCCATGGGCTTCGCGTGGGCCAAGGGCTTCTTGCGGCATGATGAAGCGGCTGCCGCGGCGTAGCGTGTCACGATAGAATGCGTGATTCCAGTTCAGGAGGCACGCTGTATCTCATGGCACGTTTGCACGAATACGAAGGAAAGCGGCTGCTCACAGAACAGGGCATTGCAGTCCCTATGGGCCAAGCCGTCCGTACACCCGAAGAGGCCGAGCAGATCGCCCGCGACATCGGGGGGCCAGTGGTTCTGAAGGTCCAAGCATGGATCACTGGCCGCAAGAGCAAGGGGGGCGTGCTCTTCGCGGATACGCCCGCCGAGTCAAAGGCCGCCGCCGCCCAACTGCTCGACATGAGTTTTGGGAACTTCCCAGTTGAGGAAGTACTTGTTGAGCAGTGCCTCAACATTGCGCACGAGCTCTTCGTATCGCTGACGATTGATGATGCAGCTCGCGCCCCCGTGCTCTTGCTTGATTGTGCAGGTGGCTCAGGTATTGAGGATCGAGCCGACACCGTCGCTCGACTGCCTATCGATGTATCCAGCGGCATCAGCGGACCCGCCGTCGCAGCCGTCCTAGCAGCTTCGGACATTCCAGCGGAGTCACACAGCCAACTTGCCGATGCCATAGAAGCCATTGTCAAGACAGCGCGGGTATGCGAGGCTCGCTCGTTTGAGGTGAAC
>JABJQE010000138.1 GCA_018663565.1 Phycisphaerae bacterium | reverse complement strand
TGGCAAACGGTGACTTGACCCATCGGTTTGAGCGTGGGTTACCTGGCGTACTTCAGAACCTCTCTGAGTCCCTCAATCGGCTTGCTGAGTATCAGGGCGACCGAATTCGCGAACTTGGTCTTCAGCAGAGCGAACTACACGGCATCCTGCACGCCATGAGTACGGGCGTTGTGGCAATAGGTGTTGAGGGGCAGGTTATGAGTATGAACCCCGCAGCTATGTCCATGCTTGGTATAGGTGACGTAGAGGTTCGGGGTCGACAGTTGTCGGACATTGGTATTGATGCAGGACTGACCGCATGTGCTCACGATGCCCTCTCGGGGCGTTGCCAAGGTTCAACAGAGCTTTCAATAGAGGTTGGTGAATTACAACACATTGTGGTGCGAAGCGAGCCGTTGTATGACGGACAAGATGCGCGCGTGGGTGTTGTGCTGATGCTCGATGATGTAACGCGGCTCCGGCACCTTGAGCAGGTTCGCGTAGAGTTTGCGGCGAATGTTTCCCACGAGCTACGCACGCCGATTACATCCATTCAGGGGTACGCAGAACTGCTCTTTGAAGAGCAAGACGAAGCCGAACGAGTCCGGTACGCGAGTATTGTTGTCAATAATGCGGCGCGGCTGTCTTCAATTATTGAAGACCTCCTGTCACTTGCTCGGCTCGAAAATCCGGCACGTCTGGATGTTCCGGATCAAGAAGCTGTGCAGATTCACGAGCTTCTTGATGGAGTTGTGAGGGCTTGTTCTGCAGAGGCGAACGCCTCAAATGTTGTGTTGGAAGTTGTGTGTCACGATCACATGGAATGCATGGGAAGCAAACAACTACTCGAGCAGGCGGTTAGCAATCTGGTGGTGAATGCGGTTCGGTATGGACCAAATGATGCCACTGTGGTCATTTCTTCCAAGGTGTCGCGAGACGCGATGATTGAGATATCCGTAGCGGATCAAGGACCGGGCATAGAGCCTCAGCAGCGAGATCGCATTTTTGAGCGGTTCTACCGCATCGACCAAGGCCGGAGCCGCGAGGTTGGCGGCACTGGACTGGGCCTGGCCATTGTGAAGCATATTGCTCAGGCTCACGGAGGCGGGGTTGGGGTGATGGGGCGGCAGGGGCAAGGAGCAGTGTTTTGCCTCAGGCTGCCTGCGTGTGTTGAGGCGGAATCTCCTGAACAAGATCTTAATGCTGTTCATCCGGGCAACTGAGTCTACTGTGCACGTCAACGCCGTATTCTGCCCGCACTTCAAACAGTGAGTGAGACCACAGATTCATGTCCGGTGCTTTGAATACACAGCGTAAGAGCCGCGCATTTTGGATGAACCTCATCCTCGCCGCCCTGTCTCTGTACTTCTTCTTGTGCGCCATCAATGTGATGGGTTCGGGCCTCAAGATTATTGGCAAAGAGACCAGTTGGCTTGCAGATGCGATTGCCCAGGGCGACAACCCACTCGTTGCGTTGATGGCCTCGGTGTTAGTGACGTCAATTGTTCAGAGTTCATCGTTTACAACATCACTCATTATTACCCTTGTGGCGGCTGGCGAATTGAGCGCCGGTACAGCGGTGTTTGCGGTCATGGGGGCAAACATCGGGACCAGCATTACCGGCCTCATCGTGTCGCTGGGCACGATGCGTATCAAGCGGCAGTTCCGCCGTGCCTACGCGACGGCGCTCATGCACGCCATTCCAAATGTGCTCACGGTGCTCATGTTGTTTCCGCTTGAGTGGGCCACCAGTACGACTTCTGCAGATGGGTTCAGGGGCGGCATTCTGACTCGTACAGCGCGGTGGATAACGAACTTCCTCGATCTTGGATCCGGAGAGAAGTTCTTCAATCCCATCAAGGCAATTACCCAGCCGGTTGTCACGGCTATCAAAGACACCGGCGAGTGGATATCCGGAGGAAACGCGACCGCAGCGGGCGTGATCGTGGCAATTGTTGGGTTGGTCATACTGTTTACGGCCCTCCTTGGCTTGGTCAAGAACCTCAAAGACGCATTGCTCGTCAAGCTTGAGGGCCTCTTCACGGTGCTCATATTCCGCAACGATTTTCTTGCCTGGATTTCTGGAATTGGCTCTACGGTTGCCGTGCAGTCGAGCTCAGTGACCACAAGCCTCATGGTTCCAATCGCTGGAGCTGGCGCAGTCAAACTTCGGCGGGTGTTCCCGTTCATGCTTGGATGTAACATCGGAACGACTGTGACGGGTGTTATTGCCGCAACAGCGAATCCGACATCAGGGGCTGTGATAGTCGCAATTTCACACGTCATCTTTAACTTTACCGATAATGCGATTTGGTATCCCTTCCGAATCATTCCGATTCGTCTTGCGAAGTGGTACAGCGCTCTCGCGATGCGGCGGCGAATGTATGCCTTCATATTCCTTGCCACCGTGTTCCTTATTGTTCCGATTATTGCACTGATCGTCTCGGAACTTCTGTTCTTTAGTAAATGACGGAGTACGTTTCATGTTTGGCCAGTTGATTGCAGCACTCAAATCCGGTGACCGACTCGATACAGCCTTTGCCGAATTTATACAGATGGTGGATGCTTCAGAATGGATGTTCCACGAGGCCAATCAGGTTATTTGTGGCAAGAAGAAGGCTGAAGATGTGGGAGATTCGTTGTATGAAAAAGACAAGGAGATCAACCGCCTTCTTCGATCAGTCCGTGCCGGCATCCTGACGCACCTGAGTGTCAATCCAGTTGCTGATATTCCTGGTTGCTTGGCGCTAATGAGCGTAGCGAAGGACGCGGAGCGAATAGGCGACTATTGCAAGAACGTGTATGAGGTGGGGCGATATTACGAAGACGACTACAGCATTGATCGGTATCACGACCCACTCGAAGATGTCCGCAAACGGACCGGTGAACTGTTTGGCGCGGTGCGTGAAGCATTTGATAAATCAAGCGTGAAGAGAGCAAAATCATCCATCAAGATGGCCGACCGCATTCGTGGTGAGTGCGACGCAATCGAAGAGACCTTGCTGCGAGACCGAAGAGAGGTTCCCACCCACGTCGCCGTTGCCTACTCTCTACTCGCTCGGCATTACAAGCGAGTGGCCTCCCACCTTGCCAATATCGCCACCTCAGTGTTCGGCCGGATTGAAGACCTCGACTTCCGTAAACCCAAGAAGCCAACCACCGACGAGACTTCCTGAGCGGCCTTGCCCTAATACCAGGTAGCGACTCGCGTGATTGCAACGTCAAGCGTGTCGGCGCGGGCAGGATCGACACCCTGTTTGCACTTCATGGCCGCCACCATGACACTGTGAAAGGCCTGCAGCTGGTCCATATAGGTGTTGTACTCGGGTGAATTTGCGGGGGTGATTTTGACGCGTTGCGTCAGGAAGTACGACGCGACAACCTCTTGAATGTGCGATGCGGATCGTTCCTTCTCGGCTGTCCACCGAGTCGCCTGATTGAATGCCTGGGCCGTGTCAACAGCTTGCAATTCAATGATCGCCGCCGCGGCTTTGCGAATGGTGGTGGCGTCCTCTTGCATTGATGCAATTCGAGCAGCGTCGTCATAGATACCGCACGGCACCTGACAGTGTGCGCCAGCGGTTCCTGGTGCAAGCAGTACAGCGGTAGTGATACAGAGCGTAGAGAAAGCGAGAATGATGGTGCGATTCATGGGTTGGTTTGTCCTAACAGTTAACACGGTCAAAAGTGTCTGGGCTCGAGCAGTCCAACCAGTGTTTCCATCTGGTTGGGATATTGTTCTCGAGAAGCTCCCCAGGCTCAAGGAAATCATAGATCGACGAGTACTCCTGCACATTGGTTGGTGTGACGCGCCGTGCGATGTGGGTCGGCCGGAATTCACTGGGATGCATGAGACCAGCTGCAGCCGTAACTTCAGCGAGCGCATCAAGCGTGTTGGCATGATAATTCTTGACACGATCTGACTTGTTTGGCACATCAAGTCCGCGGAACAACTTTGGATTCTGCGTCGCCACACCCACCGGACAGGTGTTCGTCTGGCATCGCTTGGCTTGGATACATCCAACCGAGAACATGAAAGCACGAGCCGCATTGCACCAATCGGCGCCGATGGCCATCCGCTGGGCGATATTGAAGGCCGTGGCGACCTTTCCACTGGCGGCAAGTCGCACGTGGTCACGAAGACCCATGCCAACAAGTGCGTTTTGTGCAAAGAGCAGACCTTCGGTTAGGGGCACACCCATGTGATCAAGAAATTCAACTGGGCCGGCACCGGTACCACCCTCAGCACCATCGATGACGATGAAGTCTGGGTAGATGCCTGTCGTTTTCATCGCTTTGCACACCGCGAGGAAGTCGTGTGGGTTACCAATGCACAGTTTGAAGCCAGACGGTTTTCCACCACTGAGATCGCGCAGCTGCGCGACAAACTCAAGCAGCCCGGTTGGCGTTGAGAATGCCGTGTGATAGGCCGGAGAGATGCAATCTTTGCCAACAGGGATGTGGCGGACCCGCGCAATTTCTTCATTGACTTTGGCGCCCGGAAGGACGCCGCCGTGGCCGGCTTTGGCGCCCTGTGACACCTTGATCTCAACCATCTTGACTTGTTCAATGGTGGCCTGTTCTTTGAAGAGCTCTGGATCGAAACTACCAGCATCATTGCGGCAGCCAAAGTATCCAGTGCCGATTTCCCACACAAGATCGCCTCCGAAATGAGTGTGATACGGGCTGAGGCCGCCCTCGCCCGTGTCGTGATAGAAGCCGCCCATGTGTGCGCCCTTATTGAGGGCAAGCAACGCATTTGGGCTTAGAGCTCCGAAGGACATGGCTGAGATATTCAGTACGCTCGCATCGTATGGTTTGCTGCACTGTTCATTGCCGACTGTTACCCGGAACCCAGACTCCTGCTTTGGTTTCGGGGCGATGGAGTGGTTGATGTACTCATACTCGGTGCTATAGACATCAAGGTCGGTGCCGAAGGGTTTGGCTTGTTCTTGATCTTTGGAGCGTTCATAGACCGCGGTCCGCTGAACACGGTTGTATGGCTTTCCATCTTCGTCGGTCTCGACGAAGTACTGCATCATCTCTGGGCGAATGCTCTCAAAGAAGAACCGTAGGTGGCCAAGAAGTGGATAGTTCCGCAGAATGCTGTGGTGCTTCTGCATTATGTCCCAGAGGCCAACAGTTGATGTTGGAATGGCCCAAATCAAGAGAAGAAACCAAAGTGGCGAGTAGATAAGTCCAAGACATATACCAACGCCCCCAAGAAGAACCGACCCAAATACCAAAAGCAAACTGAGCGTGCGCATTGTCAAAGTACCTCCTACTCACGATGCTACCGTCTAGTGGACGTTTTCGCGCGCAGCCGACTGAGATGGATCCAGAGTAAAATCACAACCAAAGAACCCAAGCTCAACAATTCCGTCTTCTCCATTTTCAAGAGAGACGGGCTCGACAATCATCCAATCTGGCCAACCCACACCCGAGAAAAACAACGGCATCGTTGCGGCGAAGCGTTCGCCTTCCCCAGATGTGCCGGTTACAACACCAACACTCGCAACGTCACTGCCTGGTCGTGGTCGCACGAATGCTGCGGCGAGTGAGCCGTCGAGTTGGCGATCACCGATCCAGACAGAATCGCGGGTTACTTGAATAGGCGAGTCCCCAAGCATGGCTTCCCACGCTGTGTTGGTTTCTTGGTTTCCATACAACATGAGGCCGCGGTCTGGATCGGCCTCTGGGTCAAAATCTACATCGTTCACAATCGTGACAAGCCCGTTGCCGCGGTACCACCACCGCTCTGCATCTTGCCGAGCACGAGCGCTATTCCAGGTTGTTTCTTCTGGCGTACCACTGGTTCCAACTACGAGCGTGACGCCGTGGTTCCATGCGCTTCGAAGGCGGCCCGATCGATGGGGGTTCTTCTCATTGGCCGGAATGGGCCCTGAAGAGGCCCAGCCCGCATCATCACCACGGGCAAGGTGTACAGCCTCTCCTTGAACCACGAATTGTTCGCAGCCATCGAGGCCAACGAGAAGCGTTCCATTCGCATTGAGATCAGGGTGGTTTGTGTCAAATGAAAGGCGCGAGACGTTCTTGGTGCTGCCCTTCACGAGCACACCATCGTTGCTTCGTTCGATCACCAGATCAACCCGGCTCGGCCGAAGGGACTGCTGTTGTTGTTCGATCGTGACCCAATCGCATGTGGAAGATGCTGACGGATCAACTGTGACAAAGGTCAGCGCATCGCGGTGGCCGCCAGTGCCAAGGGTATGTCGCTCAAGAAATTCAAAGAGTGGCGGCCAGTCCATACATTGATCACCCCACCAGTGTCCAGCGCCTGGTCGCTCGTAGTACGCGAAGTCACTATGTGAACTCGCCAGATTCGCTCGCATCGCTCGCGCTTCGCTAACCGGCACGTTGTCGTCGGCATCACCGTGCAAGATGTACACACCAAATCGATCAGCGTTTGGAAGCAGCAGATTTGTATCACTCGGGTTGGCTGCTGTTCGCAGAATCTCCCGTACTCCACCATCTTGTTCATATCGGGGTGGACCACCATAGGTCCAAAAACTAGACCATCCGGCGCTTGGCGCAATGGCCGCAAATTGATCGGGCATCGTAAGTCCAATATTCCAGGTGCCGTGTCCACCCATGGAGTGGCCAGTCAACCATGTACGATTTGGATCGTGGGCATACCGACGCTGCGCGTCATGGAGTACTTCTATGGCATCGAGTCGGCCCCACTCCTCCCAGTCAAAGCCAAATGGTCGGCGATTGGTTGGTGCCGCCACCATGCACCACGGGCGAGGCTTATAACACGAGGCCTGCTTGCCGCCTTGTACCGAGGCGCCGTGAAGTGAGAGGACGGTGCCAGGCAGACCATCAGTTTCACCAACTGCTGGTACGAGGCCGTAGTACTGCACGCTTCCGTCGATACTGCTGATAAATGTGTGTTTCCGCCATTGCGAAGGTGTTCGGACACGAATGGTAAACGTGTCAGTATCAAGCAGTCCGCCAGCGGCATCACGCAGGCGGAGATCGCATGTGAGTTTCTTGCCGTCGCTTGCGTGCGCCCGCACACGCACCGGAACTTTCAAGAATGACAGTGCGGGAATCGTTGGCATATGTGTGATGGTCGTGAGCCCACCTGACTCTATCTCGATGTGCGAGCCAGCAAGCGGCGTCTCATCGACATTGTGAACCAAGACCCCGACCCACTCATTGAGATCCTGCCCAGCAACAGCATCGGGCACTGTGCGATCTCTTGCCCCAAGTATGGCCACACGAGAAGCACCCGGCGACGACTGGGTTCTAGCGAGTTCATCCCGGGTTGTGACGATTGGGTTTGGTCGACCACGGCCCGATCGAAGCATGACTTCATTACGGCCCTTGCGAAGCATGAATGGCAGCCGTGTGTTGCCATCACCGTAGACATCACCACCACGAGGAAGTCCATTTATCCACGCGTCACCAAATGCCGCCGCATCAAGCACGGCTGGTGTGTTTTCATTGGATTCGAACACGAAGAGTCCCCACCCGCCCCGGGGGATGGTGGTCGTGCCATTGTCGTCTTGAGCAGGCGTGACCCACGTCGGTGCCCCCATCACCTTAGATGTTAGAGGCTTTCCGGAAACCAACCACGACTCGATTGCATCGACATGCACTGGCCGTCGCCACGATTTTCGCCCCCCCTCTGTGATATGAACCGAGGTTGGCGAGATCGTTTGTGTTGGCGCATCACTTGTCGATGCGGATACCACCAACGCTAAGAGCAGCGATGAATACATGGACACAATTCCTTCTGAGGAGGTTCAAGATCCAGCGGGCTTCTTGTTCGTTGGGGGCGTATCTGCTGGCTTTGCATTTGACTTTGGCGTGGTGAGGCCCGGGTTGAATGTGCCAGCCGGAGCCGTTATGACGGGTTTATCAAATGAGGTGGTGAGTGCTTCAGACACAGACCAGTTTGAGAACGCGATTCGTGTGAATACTTCAGCTCCAGGTGGGATGACATCCATTTGCGACGGCCACGGATCACCATCGCGTGGAACGAAAATGCCAAGTCGTAGCCCTTCGCGCAGACGCTTGGACCCGGGCCCGATGCGGAGGATGAGCAAGTCGTCATCACCCTTTTGAATTGCCGATACCGCGTCGACTTCCTTGAGTAGTTCACCAATGGCATTGGGCGAGAGTAACGCTGCGACCAGTCCACCCGAGCCGGCGACGCCACCGTTTCCGAGGGCGCGGAATTCAGTGATGCAGCCAGGCATCGTTGCCGGCGCTTTGAGTTCGTCATATGTGGAGCCCTGCTTCGGAACCATCCACGCGTCTACACCATCACAGACCAAGAACGGCAATCCGTCCTGGGTGACCTTGATCTTGTTGGGCTTGATGATCACGATATCACGTATGTTCTCGTGCAAGATTCGTTTGTTAGGTGCTTCGATGCGGTGCTTGGCTGTTAGTTTCACGCCGGGCAAGGGCGCGAAGTGTGACGCAATCCGGTCGAGCACAATTTGCGCTGAAGAAGGGATCGGCGGAAGCGGCGAGGTTTCAGCAACGACGGGTTTGGCTGGCGGGGCAGTCGCATCGCCTTGGGATAGAACGGCGGTTGCGAGGACAAGAAATTGAAGCATGCTTAGTTGGGTCCTGTATGTGGAGTCAAAAAGGGGTACCACAGTGCAACGGTGCATTGGCCATCCTATTCCATAAAAGGTCTGCCGTGGCAAAGAGACAGGCCCCCCGGACGAATGTCCGAGGGGCCTGGTGGGATCACAGAAGAGCTGGCGTTCTACTCAATGGTGAGCGTGCCAGAACCAGTATCGCCTTGCCATCCGCCGAGGCGGATGTAATAGGTGTCGCCGGCGGTCACGGTGATGTCGAGCGATGAGTAGTAGGCCTGACATCCACTTTCTCCACTAGAGTCACCATTACAGGCGATTTGGTTGTCACACGTCTCGTGGTAGATGACCATTGATGTGTCATAACTTCCAGAGTCGCATGTGGTGAAGTGGGCGTTGCCATCTGTTGATGGTGTGTAACGGAACCAGACATCTTGGCTTCCAGACCAATCCAAGTAGGTGCCAGGACATATCGAGTCATCTGGCTCAGGGGTACTTGGGGTTGCCGAGTTGGTTTCGAAGGCGTTGGGGCCCGCTGATGCAATAAATGCCGAACCGCATTCGTCGCCAGCTCCGGCAACAGGGCAGACGACTTCTTCGCAGTCCGTTCCATCGCCGTGATAGGTTCCGTCGCAGTCAGCGTGCATCAACAAATCGCATGAGCCATCGTCGTAGCAGCATGCGCCGGGAGCGGGGCAGTTTGCGTTGCCGCAGTCGACGCTTTCGCTCCACGATCCGCCAACTTCATTGCAGTCAACTTCTGAACTCTGTGAGCAGCCGCCGCCAACGAGGCAGCATGCGCCAAGCGGCGTGCAGTCCATGCCCCAATTACCAACGATTGCCAGAAGGTCATCCACCGTCACGCAGCAGTCGTCATTGACGTCGCCAAGGGGCCTGAAGGTGCCATCGCCACATTGATTGAATGAACCAAGGGTAGCGAGCATGTCATCGACATTGACGATGTGGTCGTTGTTGACATCCTCTGGGCAGTACCCAAGTGGCAGATCACAGGGATCAATAGGTTCTGCAGGTGGGGAAAGTGTGTTGGTAGCGACCGACACAGCACCGCCTGGCTTGAACATCCCAATTGTGACAGGCGCCATGACCGGGGCGACATTGGCGTCGAACCGGAAGTTGTACATGGTGGCCCAGCGAATCGCGTTGGCATTCGGGTTCTGATCGTATGGCGTTGTGGACCAAGTAATTGATCCGGGGACGACAGATGCGTTCCAGTCAGTGCCGTCGTAGATCTCTCCGCTGTGGTAGTCCACATCGTGGAACCCAATATTTTGAACCGTTGCGCCGCTGGGGACTGGCACGCTGAATGAACCTGCCGAAGCATCACAGTTGTGGTTCCACACTGCGTACTCGTAGTGCCACATACCGTTTCCGATATCAGTGGCAGTGGCGCCCATGATGAAGAAGCCATCTCCTGGCACATGAACGTCGTTCATGTCGACATTTGGATCCCACGTCGCCCACTTGCGAATAGCGGCTTCGCCGACTTGGGTGTTGCCAGTAGAAGACACGTTACCAACGCCAGTGAAATTCACAGATCGCCAGGAGGCGTTGTTGGCATGGTTGCCAGCAGGGGCATCGTCGGTGCTGATGTAGTAGGCCTCAAACAAATATTCAGCGCCGGCGTTCAACGCCGGGTCGACATCAACGTCCCGGATCTGAAGGTTGCCGCGAAGTACAGATGGCCCGGTGTTCGAGACATTGAATGGATAAGGGTAGTAGCCGGTGAAGGCGTTGACATCTGAGCGGGGTCCGCCCGGATTGGTATTGAGACCTGCGCCGTACGTGTCAGCGCACCCAATACCGAGCGTCGAGCAGTCAGTCGCCTGGCAGTCACCACAACCTGATTCGCTCAGGGCGCAGAAGGAGTGTTTGAGCCATGACATGCCGAGTTGTTCAAATCGGCCATCCTTGTAGCGGTATGCGTTTTGGCCAATAAGCGGTGTTTCGTTGGTACCGCCATACCAGGCGGCTTCTTCGTCGCCGTAGTTGCATGAGGTGGTGCTCATGGCATACCCGCCGATTCCACCTGATGATCCCAAGTAAGAGATATAGTTGGCTGTGTAGAAACACACGACGTCTGGACCAATTGTGCCAGCAGCCGTAACGCCGGAGGCGATAGCGGCCACAGCGATGGCCGTGGATGTGATGATTGAATGACTCACTGGGGCTCCTCTCAAGTGATCTCTCTTGGCTGTGTCCCATCCAAGTGGGGTGGCCATTATTATGCTGAAGTACAGTAGCCTAAGTCCTTTGCGGACAAATGCAAGCACTCGTTGACCCCATACAGGGCAAGTCCTGCCTCCTATTCGGCTTGTATGGTTGTTTGACGCAGTGAATATTGGGAAATCTCACAGCTTTGAGGCGGAGGTGGTTCAGAGGCCCCTTGTGATCTCTTCCCAGTATCGTGTGACTTATGCCCATTCTCACCCCAATCCTGCTTCTCACTGCCCTCGCCCCGCAGCCGCCCAACGTGGTGCTCATATTGGCCGATGACCTAGGCTGGGGCGAGGTGGGGTGCCAGGGCCAAGAGAAGATCCCAACGCCCAATATCGATCAACTTGCTGCCGAGGGCATGCGGCTGAGCAATCACTGGGCCGGGGCTCCGGTCTGCGCCCCATCTCGGTGCGTGCTCCTGACCGGCAAGCACCCTGGCCACGCTGTTGTCCGCAACAACTGGGAGGCTGGAGGATGGGGGCCCAATGAAACCGAAGGGCAGTTCCCACTGCCAGATACTGAGGTCACGCTTGCCGAAGTGCTTTCAGACCACGGCTACGCCACGG
>JABJQE010000137.1 GCA_018663565.1 Phycisphaerae bacterium | reverse complement strand
GTTTGCATCATCACAGTCGTTGCCATTGCCGGCTGCGGAGAGCCAATTGACACGTCGGGCCTGTCTGGCCAAGAGGCGTCCTTGGCCGCCGAAGGCTCTGCGGACATGCGTGAGCAGGATGGGACGATGGGTGACCAGACTCTGGGCACTTTGAGCGGGGTCGGCGCTCCTCCGCCGGATCCATTCGACCCTGATCCGTTCATAACGCGAGAACGCATTGATCGGGCGTCAACATTGGATGAGTCGAATGTGGCACCAGGAGCATCAACGCTCGAGCCTGGCCCCGAGTCGCTCACTGGGGATCCCATGGATCAGCCAGCTGTGAACGTCCAAGACGAGTGAGTTCACAGCCTCGCGGCGCCGAGTACGCCACTGCTATCGCCGTGCTTTGCCGGAACGATGGTCGTATGGACCTCATCTGAAAAGACGTACTGTGGCCAGCGTGAAGGGATCTCGCGGTAGATCGCATCGATTGAATTGAGGCCGCCGCCAACGACCAGAACCTCGGGGTCCAGCACATTGAGAATGACAGCCGTTGCTCGGGCAAGACGGTCGAGCCATGCGTCAAGAATTGGCCGACCATCAGGATGCGATGCAATTTCGGTGGCGTTGAGTCTGGTGTTCATTGCCTCGTGCCACTGAGCCTCGATGGCGGGCCCCGCGAGCCACGTTTCAAGACAACCGTATTGCCCGCACCAACATGCAGGGCCTGGGGCTTCGTCGGTGCAAGGCCAGGGCAGCGGAATATGCCCCCATTCACCAGCGATTCCATTGCGACCAGGCAGAAGCGAGCCACTCACGACGAGACCGCCTCCAACCCCGGTGCCCAGGATGATGGCAAAGACACTTGCCGCGCCTGCTGCAGCGCCGTCAGTTGCTTCGCTCAAGGCGAGGCAATTGGCGTCGTTCTCAAGCCGGAGGGGTCGGCCGAGCGCTTCGGCTAGGTCACTGCCAAGTGTGTGCCCGTTGAGGATCGTTGAGTTGCAGTTTCGCATGAGTCCCGTTGTTGGCGAAGGGCTGCCGGGTACGCCCATTCCGACATGCGTTCCTCCGCCTCCGGCTTGCTGCTCCACCTCGTGAATGAGCGTGGCGATCGCATCGATTGTCTCGGCGTAGTGTCCCTTCGGTGTCGTTGTTCGGGAGCGGGCGAGCACGGCATCGTCATCACCGAGCACGACGGCCTCGATCTTTGTGCCACCAAGATCTACGCCAGTTCGCATGGTTGGAGATGATATTGAATGCAATCGCCGCTCGTTCAGTCCTGTTGTTCTCTACCCTACGCATCCAATGGCAGATACCCCAAAGATCATCTACTCAATGCTTGGCGTGTCCAAGACCATTGAGAAGCGAACCATCATCAAGGATATTTCTTTGTCCTATTTTTACGGGGCCAAGATTGGAGTGCTTGGCCTCAACGGTGCTGGTAAGAGCACGGTCTTGAAGATCATGGCTGGTGTGGATGCCGACTTCGACGGTCAGGTTCAAAAAGTCCCTGGCTACAGCATTGGATATCTCGAGCAAGAGCCATTGCTCGGCGAGACTCGAACCGTGCGAGAGATCGTTGAGGAGGGCATGCAAGAGACGGTTGACTTGATGAAGGAATTTGATCGCATCAACGAGGCCTTTGCAGAGCCGATGGATGATGACGCTATGCAGGAACTGCTCGATCGCCAAGCGGAGGTCCAAGAATCACTGGACGCTAGAAACGCATGGGATCTTGAATCTCGACTCGAAATGGCCATGGATGCGCTTCGGTGCCCGCCTGATGATCGAACAGTCGACCGACTTTCTGGTGGCGAGCGGCGACGTGTAGCGTTGTGCCGGTTGCTTCTTCAAGAGCCGGACATCTTGTTGCTTGATGAGCCAACGAACCATCTGGATGCCGAGAGCGTTGCCTGGCTTGAGCAGCATCTGCAGCGATTTCCGGGCACCATCATTGCCGTAACGCATGACCGATACTTCTTGGACAATGTTGCTGGTTGGATATTGGAACTCGATCGGGGTGAAGGTATCCCATGGAAGGGCAACTACACATCCTGGCTCGAGCAGAAGCAGCAGCGGCTTGCGACGGAAGACCGGAAGGAAGGCAAGCGGCAAAAGGCATTGCAGCGTGAACTCGAATGGGTCCGCCGAAGCCCACAGGCGCGGCAGGCGAAGAGCCAGGCCCGCATCACGGCTTATGAGTCGCTCGTTGATCAGGACCGGAAAGAACAAGAGCGGACGGTTGAGATTTTCGTCCCCCCTGGGCCTCGGCTCGGTGATCTTGTGATTGATCTCCACGGAGTCCGCAAGGGCTACGCAGACACGGTGCTGGTTGACGACATGGAGTTCTCGCTTCCACCGGGCGCGATTGTTGGCATTGTCGGGCCAAACGGTGCTGGCAAGACCACGCTTTTTCGCATGTTGCTCGGTGAAGAAGAGCCAGATGCAGGATCGGTTCGGATCGGCGAAACGGTCGTGCTTGGCTGCGCAGAGCAGGGGCGGGACGCTTTGCCCAATGACAAAACCGTGTGGCAAGCGATCAGTGATGAGGATGAGGAGATCGATCTTGGCGGAGTCAAGGTCAATAGCCGCGCCTACACGTCCAAGTTCGGCTTCCCGGGAACGATGCAGCAGCGATTGGTCGGCACGCTTTCTGGCGGCGAACGCAATCGTGTGCAGCTTGCATGCACACTCAAAGCTGGAGCGAACGTGCTGCTCCTAGACGAACCGACCAATGACCTTGATGTTAATACGATTCGAGCAATTGAAGAGGGGCTCGAGTCATTCGGCGGCACGGCCCTGATCATCAGTCATGATCGTTGGTTCCTCGATCGCGTCGCCACCCATATTTTGGCCTTCGAAGGTGACTCGAAGGTGCGGTTCTTTCATGGGAACTGGACGGCTTATGATCAGGATCGCCACCAGCGACTTGGGGCCGCCGCCGATCAACCTCATCGAATCAAGTATCGCAAGCTGACGCGGTAAGGATCAGCGAGTGCGGAACTGTGTTTGCAGGGCGGCGAGTTCATCAATGACGAACTGGTTGTCTGGCCATTGCTGCGATAACCGCTTGAGCGGTTCGATGGCCCACTCGGGACGGTTTAGGATGATCGCTGTTCGAGCAAGACGATCATTGACGTAGGGCGGCGTCCACACGCCCCAGTCGTGAATCCATCTGAGTTCCTGCATCAACAGATAGCCTGCCTCGACGCTGTGTTCGTTTGCAGAGGAGACCTGGTCCCACAGGGCATGACCACGAGCTTCATGCAACCGAACTACCACGCTGTGAATCATGAGGGATAAAAAGGCGACACCGACCGCCGCGGCGCAGTATCCCGGCCATCTCATCTTTCCCCCCCGTTTCATTTGAAACGGAATCAGTCGAACATCTCGTCGTTTCACGAGGTGAATGAGAAAGACGCACGACCATCCAGTGAGAATCCCAAGCGTGGCAGCCGCCAACAGTGGCACCTGCCCATAGAGGCTTCGAAATGCGAAGAAGCCCACAATGCCAACGGCGAGAGCTGCAAGTTCCTCGGGCCACGTGAAGTCATATCGCTTTGGACGGGAGGCAGTGGTCCACGAGCGAAACCCCGCAGGTCTCGCCCAGCCCCAATGGAGGGCCTCGCTTGGACAGGCGGCGACGCAGTCGAGGTCCTTGAGACATGAAGGGCTGACCACCGCGCCGTACTGTTTGACTTCTTCATGCACCCGAATATCCGACGAACAGGCGGCCGTGCAGGCCGCGCAGGAGGCACAGTCAGCCCCGGCATCAAGCCGAATTCGGCTTGGAGCAATGCGGTCTGAGAGCGAAAAGACTGCACCGTAGGGGCAGACGTATCGACAGAAGGATCTACTCCCGAGCAGGTAGACAATGATGCCTCCGGCGATAACAAAGGTCAGCAGCGTAATCCATGGCCCAGGGAGATTCCGCAGGAAATCACTGGTGACCAGGGAACCAAATCCGTCGACATCCTCCGAAAGGTGGAGCGATGGGAATGGACGGCCAGCAGCAAGGCGTTCGATCTGCGGCCAGAGGAACATCGCGGCCATGACAGCAAGCGGGCCGAGTAGGAGCAGTCGACTGCGAACGGGCTTGGGGCGAAGGCCGATTTTCTCAAGTCCCCAAGATGTAAGATCCTGCAACGCAAGGACATGGCATCCCCACGAGCAAAAGAAGCGGCCAAAGATCAACGTAGAAAGAATGATCAGTGCCATGAGCAGAAAACCCACGGTCACAATTCCAAGTTCGAGGGTAAACATGGTTTCGTTGAGTTCGAGCGGGGCGAGTGTCTCGCCAAACACCAGCCAGGTAGCGATGTGGATGGCGATGACTAGGTGCACCAGAATCAGGACGATGGCCCGCCTGCGTCCATAGCCAGAGTGGGGGCGTGGCGTGGTGGCGGGATGTGATGCAGTATGCGTCAATATGGATGCTCGTATCCAGTATGACGACACTATCGGTCTGACCCAACCCAAAAACTCGTTGAAAGGATTGAATTGGCATCTTGATCTTCAGT
>JABJQE010000136.1 GCA_018663565.1 Phycisphaerae bacterium | reverse complement strand
TGAGATTACTCGAATCCAAAATATCCAAATCGCCATCCGAGTTAATTATCCAATAGTGATCTTGCTGCAACTTAGGGTAAAAAGATGACGGGATTGTGATCTCAGATTTTCTAGCAATCCTTGTTCCCATTGCAGCCACCGTATGATCACATCCATGCTGATACCAATTCTGACCTGCGCGATGACGTCACCAAACATCCTGCTCATCCACGTTGATGACCTCGGTTGGCAAGACACCGCGGTGGCTATGACCGGACAGGCCACCGCCCAAAACGAAGCGTGGCGTACACCGCACATCAGTCAGCTCGCAGCAGACGGCCTGGTATTGACCAGTGGATACGCCAGTGCACCGGTTTGCACGCCATCCCGTGTCAGCCTCATGACGGGACAAACACCAGCACGCCACCACACCACATTCTGGACACTCCATCACGATCAGGACACATCGGGGAAGCACCCACGCATCGCTCCACCAAATTGGAACACGCGTGGGCTGCAACCCTCCGCCACGAATCTCCCTGAACTCCTCCGCGCACAAGGCTACCGCACGATCCATGCTGGGAAGGCACACTTTGGGGCGCATGGAACCCCTGGCAGTAACCCGAAACACCTTGGCTTTGATGTCAACATTGCTGGTCACGCAAGCGGCGCCCCCTCCTCATACCTCGGCACGCACAACTTCAGTCATGCCGGCCGAACCGGAACAGAAAATACGAGCGTGTGGGATGTGCCTGGTCTCAAACAGTATCACGGCAAAGACATCTTTCTTACCGAGGCTCTCGCCGAACGTGCTTGCGAAGAGATCGACCGCGCAGCAGCCGACGGCGTGCCGTTCTTCATGAACTTTGCGCCCTACGCCGTGCACACACCAGTCATGGCAAATGAGCGGTTGCTTCCGCCATATCTGGATCTGCCCAAACGCGAGGCCGCGTACGCAACCATGGTCGAATCTGTTGACAACGCCGTCGGCGACCTGCTCGAACGACTCAATGCAAACGGGCTCGAAGAAGACACCATCGTGATATTCACCAGTGACAACGGCGGCGTATCCGGGCGGGCTGGCAGGCCAGCCAACCGGAACGCCCCGCTCCGAAGCGGTAAGTCCGCAGCATACGAAGGCGGCACCCGCGTCCCGTGGATTGTCCGCTGGCCCGGCGTTACGGACCCGACAACTCGATCAGATGTACCGATCGTCACGCACGATCTGTACCCCACCTTGCTTGCAGCAGCTGGCGTGCAATACCCAACCGGTCACAGCATCGATGGCGTGAACATCAAGAGCATCTTTGAGATGAGTACCCCACCACCACGCACCATCGGCTGGAACCAACCCCATCAAGTCAATGCCACCGGACCCGGCATTGAGCCCTTCACATCTATCCGGCACGGCAAGTGGAAAGTCATCGTATTCCACGACGGCCCACGCATCGAACTCTATGACCTCAATGCTGACATCGGCGAATCCAAAAACCTTGCTACCAGCAACCCAGATGTCGCCGAAGGCATGCTCAAACGCCTGCGTAACTGGACATCACATACCAATGCGCAGTTGTCGATTGACACATCCACAGGCCAGTCCATCGCCATTCCCTAAGGGCCGAGTCCGCACATGACGAAGATGTCGCGCGAGAACACATAAGCGTCGACCGCGCCCCAATTGGTCTCCTCGCTTTTCTGGGGCATTGATAACACAATCAGTACCCAGGCAGCCTCACGTGCAGTCATCGCCGGAAGTGAGAATCTGATGGTGGGAACGGGAGTGGTTCCCAAAGGGAAGATTCTTCCCAAGCAGCTTCGCCGATATTGAAGCGATCGCCAATGATGATTGTGAGAAGTTGAATGAGGATGCCTCGCACGAGTTCGCCGGCTGTTTCGACCAGGTCGCGGTTGACCTTGCTGTCGAAGGTGGCTTGGCCGTGAACAAGTTGGCCTCTGAGCATGTCAATGCGATCGATCAGCGGAAGCAGCACACCTTCGATTGTGTCTTTGGCGTGGTACGACTTGCCCGCTTCGCGTGACTTGCTGCGAGCTTTGCGAGCTGACTCGGGCGTGGGATCGGCCCAGTAGAACGTGTGCAGATGCTCCTCTGAGAGAAGACGATCGCAGGTCGCACGGTTGGCCTTGAGATACTGCTGAATATGACCTTCCGCATCACGCTCCGCCATGTCCTCGAGGAAGTCGCGCCGGATCGACCACTCTTCGATCGTCCCCTCAGACCGTGGCTTCCACTTCGCATAGAGCGCATTGAATGCGATCCAGTGGTAGAGAAAGAATCCGTCTGAGTCGACGCCATCATCGAAGTCAATCGCGCGGATTGCCCATGAAAAGGCGCGGTGCAATCTGACCTTCACGGCCTCGTGCGACTGTCCCGTGTCCGACCTCTCTCTGACATTTCGCCACGTCTGGTCGAGCGCGATGATCGGGATCGCCGTGAGGGAGCCCCCTTCTCCATCGCCGTAATCAATCCACTCAGGGAACAACTGAAATCCACATGAATCACATCGCACGCCGAAGGCCTCATTGAGATCCATGTCCGGGTCAAGATCGAGATTGACTGAATCGCGAATGTAATCGGTATAGATGTTGAAGCAGTTTGGACAACTCACGTGCACGGGGCGAGGCGGTGATGTCATGCGTGTACTCCCCTGTTTGTGTGCAACAAATCACGCCGAGGTGTCTATTGCAACGGACTCATATACAATACACATATGCTGGGAATCATGACAATCGGATATGCGATTGCCATCACTGCTCTGGACCCTGACATGAGCGTGCCGCCCAGAATCCTCTTGCCCCACTCAATCAACTACGCTGCGATACCTAAGACATCATTCGAGGAGTATTCAAGAAATCGCCCACAACGACGAACAAGTACGACTGAATGTGAACATTGCTGACTACGAACGGATTACGCACGCACTCGAGAAGCTCCCTCGACCCGAATCCTTCACCGCCAAAGAGTTGCAAGTGGCTACTGCCGACACGGACGGGCAGCGTAGAGTCCCGATGACGCAACTGAATATGGCCCTTCGATTCTGGTGCAGAACAGAAGTGATCGGACGAACCGGCGGACGAAACTACGCCGTGACATCTCAAACCCTCGAAGCCGGAATCAGGCACACCGCAGAACTGGCCCGCGAAGCGTACGCACGCTGATCGGCTATAGATCAACGCGGCGGACCGCGATGTATTCAGCCCTCATGTCATTGAATAGATGCTCGATCTGACTGGCACATCTCCGCCATGCGTTTCTCTGCATGCATGACCCACGGGCTACGGTGCAGGTGCGTGACGAAGCTTCGCGCCAAACCACGTCACCGTCAACGGATCGTCGAGCCCATTGAGGACGGACTGCATGGTTTCAGGGCCGGGCTGCGTGAACGTGACACCGGGCGTTGGGTTGTTGCCGGGGCCGCCTGGGTTGTAGAACGGATCGTATTCGCCTGAGGCTGGAATATGCACGTGCGTGATCAAACGCATGGCAGCTTCATCGCCCTGCAGGATGATGTCGATTTGGTTGTCGTGATCCTCGGCGTAGGCAAGATCGTACGCGTCTTCATCTTCGCTGAGCCCGAGTTCAGCGAGACCGAGCACTTGAAGATGGTGTCCTTCAATGGTGTACACATGATTGGCTTCAGTAATCCAGTGCACGTCGCCTGAATCAGTCAGGAGCCGCAACCGAAAGAATCGCTCAAAGTCAGTTGGAAGCACGGCCGCGACGCCATCTGGTGAAAATCCGCCGGTTGTCAAGACTCGAAGTCGATACTGCGCAGCTGCGCCGTAAATCGCTCTGCCGTGATTCGGCAATGCGCCTCTAAAGAGCCGCGGGCCGGTATCGCCAACCACGTTCATATGGCTGATCTTTGCAGCGCACAAGGTTGGCCCGTGGCCCGCGCGGTATGCAGTCATCGGCGTTTCGCCGTCGCCAAATGACAAGCCCGCTGCAGCTGCCATCTTGCCACCGGGGCCAATGAGCGTCAGCGGTGTGTCATCTTGCACCACTTCGAGTTTCACTACATACAGAGCGTCTGGATTGACATCGGGGTCGAGCCGGTCGCCAAACTCTCCGAAGATCACGACGGTGCTTCGCTCGTTGTACTCAAAATTTGGAAATACAGACGCAGCCACCGGCGTCACTTGGGATCCGTCACTGAGCGTGACAAGAAAGTCAGTTGGACTTACGGTCGTTGGCTGCACTGGCCAGGAGAACTCTATTGGAAATCCATCTTGCAGCAGGGCGAACTCGCCATAGGCAATCCAGTTGGCAAGCGGTGTTGATGCTGACGTATGGGCGCGAAGGGGCACATTGTCGCCGGGCACATCATTCCAGGTGGCACCGTTGACACGCGCAATCCACTCGCCGAGTCCAGGAATACTCAGGCCAGGAATCCCGATAATCTGCGTAAATCCAAGACCAGCGCCAATGATCTTGGGCTCATGAGCCCAGCAATCTGCGTTGACTAGTACGTCCCGGTGGAGCATGCGGTATGGCAGCGAGGAAGCAGTTGCGACATCAAGCACTCCGCTGCTTGCCACAAGAACAGATGCAGCGACAGTGAACCACGGTCTATACGACATCAACAGAGCCCTCCTCGCTATCAGTTATAGAGCAGAGCAGTCCCTCCACCAACTGAATAGTCGTACATTGACGGTTGAAACTGGGCAGACCCCGACGCTGGAACCGACTCCGCGCGAAGGCGAACCAACTATTATCAGCGGCATGCCCAACTCCACCATTCTCGAAGAAGCCACCTTCAACCCACGTGTCCGCACCTACTGGCTGCTCAGTGGCGCGATTGGCATGACAATCATCGTCATTACAATTCCGCTGATTCCATTCTGGTTCATCTTTGGGCGCATGATCACAGGCAAGTACCTCAAACACATGGGCTGCGTGCTGACCGAGAAGACACTGATCGTCCGCAAGGGCATATTCAACCGAATTGAGAAGACGATTCCACTTGAGAAGATTACCGATCTGGCATTGAAGCAAGGGCCGATCATGCGCAAGATGGAACTGCATGCACTGAGCATCGAGACTGCTGGATCATCCGGAGCTGGCGCCGGCGGCGCCTTGGTGTCGCTTGTTGGCATCAATGACACCATCGGGTTTCGCGATCGCGTGCTTGAGCAGCGAGATCGCCTTACCGGATCCGCTGCTCCCACGCCTTCGCACGCCAATACAAGAGGAACCGACGCCGACGTATTGAGCGACATCCGGGACACCCTGCATCGCATTGAATCTTCGCTGTCTTCGCCGAGCGAATAGACAGAGAGACCAAGGGAACCGGCCCCCGCAGGGACGCTGCGACTCGTACCATACGCTCATGAATGAGCTTCTCTATATTGGACTGATCACGATCGGCGCATTGTTGCTTGGAACGCTTGTCCTCCATCTCCTGCCGAAACTTGGCGGAGGCGGACGCGCCATCATGGATTGGTTCAGCGTCGCACCGGGCCTAGACCTTGTGGTGGCCTACTTCACTGCCTTGCCAATGATTGTGGGCCCGATTCTGGCAGGCTGGGCGGGGCTTGGTGTCTCCGTCGCGGCGCAGGTGCTTTCGCTTTTGATCTGGTCTTGGCTACACGGCTGGGCCCACCCCACTGCTCGTAAGGGCCCTCGCATCGTAAAGGTGCTCAATGATCTTGTTGGTGCCCCGCGGAACTACGCCGCGCTCTGGGTAACCACGATCGTCGTGCCGATGTTCTGGGCGGTGCGGCTTGCCGAGATCTTCGTATACCCCTTCCTTGTCTGGATTGTTCGGTTTCCCCGATACACACAAAGCGAGTGGGTGGCAGTGTCACGACACAAGTTTGACGGACTGGTCGGGCATGATTTGATTTGGTGTCTGTACTGCGACTGGATGACCGGCGTCTGGTCGCTCGGATCAGAGATGCTTCGTAATGTGGAGTCTTTTTGGTGCCCCATTCGATTCAAGAGCACAAACAAGTGCGACAACTGCAAGCATGACTTCCCCGATATATATGGCGGCTGGGTCAAAGCCAATGGTGGGATGGATGAAGTAACCGCAGTACTCAAGAAGCACTACGGAGATGCTGAAGTCAATGCTTGGTTTGGCCATCCCGCACGCTTGACAGTTGAAGGCAGCCCACCCATGCCTGATGATGAGGGCACGGCGTAGGCTGCACGCAAGGGATTCGCATGCACTTCAGTTTCAGCACAGCGATTTAGCAAAGATTGAACACACCCAATAACCTTCTCGCTAGCGTCACACTGTTCATTGTGGTGATCGCAGCCACCTATGAAGGGGCTCTCAATCAAGATCGCTCGACCAAATTGAATGGGGCTCAAGCGGAGAGCGGTACTGAGGCCTAGGACCACCCCCCCTAGTCTGCTATCGTCGCAGCATGCATCCCACACTCGTTCACCGGACGCTTCTTCTTGCTGCCGCAGCCTACGCATCGCCGCTTGCAGCAGATGAGATCCTGTTTGGCCGCGACATTAGGCCACTGCTCGCTGATCGCTGCTTTCCTTGCCACGGACCGGATGAAGAATCTCGTCAAGCCAAGCTGCACCTGAGTACATTTGAAGACGCCACAGCCCGTCGCAAACGAGGACGCTTTGCCATCGTGCCGGGTGATCTTGAGAAGTCATTGCTGTGGCACCGCATTAGCGCGACCGATCCGCTCGACCAGATGCCGCCGCCCGATAGTGGCAAGAAACCGCTGACGGAAGCCGAGCAAGACCTCATTCGAAGATGGATTGAAGCAGGCGCCCAGTACGACACGCACTGGGCGTTCACTCCGCTGAGCCAGCCCTCGTTGCCAACGACGTCCGATTCGACGTGGCCGCGCAACGACATCGACCAATTCGTGCTCGCTCGCCTCGAGTCCGCCGGCGTTTCGCCTGCGGAAGAAGCAACCGCCGCAACTCGCTGCAGGCGGCTCTTTCTTGACCTTACAGGCTTGCCACCAACCCCCAAGGAGTTGGATGCCTTTCTCGCTGACACATCCCCAGAGGCATGGGAACACCTCGTAGACATATTGCTTACCGAAGAACCATACGCCAGTCGGTTTGCCGAACATATGGCTACACCATGGCTGGACCTCGCACGCTATGCAGACACATGCGGCATTCATCAAGACAATGGACGATCCATCTGGCCGTGGCGAGACTGGGTACTCGAAGCGTTCCGAACCAATATGCCACTCGATCAGTTCATCACGGCGCAGATTGCTGGTGATCTCATGGAGCCCGCGACGACCGACCAACTAATCGCAAGCGGATTCAACCGCAATCATGTCACGAGTGATGAAGGCGGCGCGATCGATGATGAATATTTGTTTGAGTACGCAGTTGACCGCACGAACACGTTTGGCACAACCTTTCTTGGACTGACCATCAACTGTGCTCAGTGCCACGACCACCGCTACGACCCAGTCACGGCCAAGGACTACTACAGTCTGCTGGCCTTCTTCAATAACAATGATGAGCCGGGCGTTTACTCTCAAACCCAGGATTCAAAGCGAGCGTACGAGCCATTTCTTGAGATTCTCTCCGCCGAAGAACGAGAGCGAATCGACACTCTCGAGCAGGAGATTCTCGCGCTGACAGTGGACCGCGCAGAATCTACATCCGAAGAAGCCGCAGGCCTCGATGCATTCTCCAAGTCAGCCGCAGCCGAGTGGACCTGGTCACAACCCACAATTACTGCTTCAAGCCCGCACGCCGAGACCACCTTCACAACACTCGAGGATGGCTCGGTCCTTGCAATTGGGCCAGCGCCCGACTCTGACGACATCACGCTTCGTTTCAACACAGATCGCCAAGATCTGCGAGCTGTATTGGTCGAGGTGCTCACGCACGAGTCGCTCCCCCAAGGCGGTCCTGGCCGCGCGGGCAATGGCAATATGGTGCTCACCACTATTGAGGCCGTAGCCGTATCAACAGCCGACCCCTCGCAGAAACAGCACATCGAATTCACATGGGCATGGGCAGACATCGAACAGCAGAACGGCGATTACGCCGTAGTCAATGCTCTTGATGGCGAAGATGAGCGTGGCTGGGCCATCAACGCGCACCAAGACCGTGATGACCGTGTCGCTATGTTTCTCGCCGACACACCATTTGGCTTTGAAGGCGGCACCGATCTGAGCGTCACGCTGCGATTCCACTCCATCTATGAGAAACACAGTGCCGGACGCGTTGCGATCCATCTTGGAAGCATCGCCGATAAGGCGCTAGCCAACATGCCAGTCGCTCACTCCAATTGGTATATCGTTGGTCCATTTGCCACCAACTCGGGCGCGGAAGCCTACGACACGGTGTTTGGACCAGAAGTCCGCGGCCCGCTTGACTTCAAGGCCTCCTACCACGGCGACTCGTGGCGACATGCGCCGGGCGTACTCGAAGCCGAGACGGTAGTACTCGCTCAAGGAGTTGGGGCCGAATACGTCAGCCGTGAGTTGTGCTCGCCGACCCCACGCCGGATGGAACTCTCCATGGGAAGTGATGATGGTCTGCAGGTCTACCTCAACGGGCGACTCGTGCATGAAGCGCGTGTTGATCGTGGCGTCGCGCCCGACCAGGAACAGGTGGCATTCGATCTTCCCGCCGGCAAGAGCACGCTCGTGTGCAAGTTCGTCAACACCGGCGGCAATGGTGGCATGTATCACAGAGAGATCATTCCTGAACATCAACTCCACGGCGACGCGATGGCCATGGCACTCCCGAGCGAGGTGCCGACTGATGCACTCCTGCTACGAGCGGCCAATGCATGGCGATATCGCTTCTCGCCTCGATACGCCGAACTGACGGGCGGCATTGTGTCGCGAGGTCTCCAAGCCCAAGACATTCGCGATGCAGCGCCGAGCACCATGGTCATGAAGGACCGTGACACGCCGCGAAAGACATTCGTCATGACGCGCGGGCTGTACGACGGAGAAGACAAGAACC
>JABJQE010000135.1 GCA_018663565.1 Phycisphaerae bacterium | reverse complement strand
GTGCTCGCCCGCGCGGTGCGTTGGTATCTCGAGGACCGCGTCATGGTGCATAACGGCCGAGGCGTGGTGTTTGAGTAGAGGCGTGTTGTTTCTACGAGGCAGAAGCGCACGGCACGCGTGCGGCTGCTGGAATCGTGGTTACATTTCTACAGTACACTGGCTCCATGGCCATTCAAGTCAGTATGTGGTTGGGAGTGGCTGGTGCGACGATGGCTTCGACCGCCGTTCAAGGAGATGTGGCGGCCCCGTCCTACGGTCGTGACATCGCTCCTATTCTGGCCCATCGGTGCTTTGTGTGCCATGGTCCCGACGCCTCGACCCGCAAGGCCAAGCTGCGACTGGATACGTCCAAAGGTGCTACCGAAAAACGAGGGCGGCGACCCGCTGTGATCGTGCCCGGTGATCCCCAAGCCAGCGTTCTGTGGCAGCGAATTATCACCGATGATCTTGAAGATCGCATGCCACCAGCAGACAAGGGTCACGATGCCATTCCGGCCGAGGAAGCGGCGCTCATCCATGCGTGGATCAAAGCAGGCGCACCCTATGAAACACACTGGTCGTGGCAACCACTGTCACCACCGGAGCCCCCTGCTGTACATGATGCTTCATGGGTGGCAGGAGACATCGACCGATTTGTAGTGGCGCAGCTCGAAGAACGTGGGCTGTCGCCAGTTTCACAGGCGGATCCTGCGGCGAGACTGCGTCGAGTGCATCATGATTTGACCGGCCTTCCGCCCTCGCCACAAGTTGTTCGCGCGTTTCTCGCCGATCCGTCCGAGGACGCATGGGAAGCGCAGGTTAATCATCTCCTGGCCGATCCTGGGTTCGGCGAAACCTGGGGACGTCACTGGCTGGATCTAGTGCGATATGCCCAGACCCATGGCCATGAGTTCGACTATCCCATTGATGAAGCGTGGCGATATCGCGACTGGGTCATTAGTGCGCTCAATGCAAATATGCCGTGGGATCAATTCGTTCGTGAACAGATCGCTGGCGACACGAACCGTCAGCAGCGTATACCCGACATCCCAGGGCTCGCACCCCCAGCGGTTGCAACTGGGTGGTGGTGGCTATCTCAAGGCACGCATGCCCCGGTGGATGTGCGGATGGACGAACTAGACCGAATCGATAACCAGATTGATGTGTTCAGTCGCACCTTTCTCGGCACAACGATGGCGTGCGCGCGGTGTCACGATCACAAATTCGATGCAATCAGCCAGAAGGACTACTACGCGATGGTCGGCGTCATCCGTTCGTCACGACGGTGCTATGCATACCTCGACCCTGACGGACGAATCGACAAGCGCGTAGCGGCAATGCAGCACGCCAAGCGCCAGATTGGATCGCACTTCACCGGTGGGCAGGAGTCAGCGCGTGCGCCACAGAGTGCCATTGATGGGAACGTGGCCTGGGACTTTGGCGAGGATCCCGAGGCGATCATCGGTTGGTCGACCTCGGGCTGGTCCTTTGATGAAGCGTTGCATCCACCCGGAAGCGTCCTCATAACTGACGGGCTATCTGCAGGGCGGGTGGGCGTTGGTCAGATCAATAGCGGTGGAATGGCTACTGGGCTGCACGGTACTGCAAGATCACCTTCGTTCACGATTAATGCTCCATACGTGTACGTGCGAGCACGTGGGACGCGCAGCAGCATTCGCCTGTACGTCGACCAGTACTGGCTCAATGATCGGAACCCGCTGCTATTTGAATCGATGATCCATTCCGTGGAAGATGCGGGCACATGGAAAGTCTTCGCAGTCGATGTCAGTCGCTATCAGGGCAGTGAGGCCTACATGGAACTGATTGATGACGGTGACGGCTTTCTTGCCGTGGATTGGATTGTGCATGGCGATGCAATGGCTGATGATGTGATCGGCGATGTTGCCATCGCTCATGACGTCGTTGAACTTGACTCTGCGTTGTTGTCGCCCTTGGCTGCGCTCGCCATCGACATTCCAGCGCCTGATCGTGCACTGGCCATGGTCGAGGGGACGCCCGCCGATTCCAAGGTGCTCGATCGAGGGAATCCCGCAACGCCCCTAGAAGCCGCTAATCGATCACTGATCATGGCGTTTCCATCTACACCCTACGACAGCCACATCACCAAGTCGCCAACTCTGTCTGGGTCGGGGCGACCTGGACTGGCTGAACGTGTACTCGATCCAGCCAATCCACTGACCGCCAGATTGGCGGTCAATCGAGGGTGGCATCACTTGATGGGCCGCGGGCTTTCGACGACGACCGATGACTTTGGCGGTATGGGCCAGTCGCCTTCTCATCCGGAACTGCTTGATTACTTGGCTGCTCACTTTCAGCAGGACTGGAACCTCAAGGCGTTGATCAAACGCATCGTGATGAGCCGCACCTATTCGATGGCATCGATGCCTATCACGCCTGACATGATGAACATCGATCCGGATGCAAGATTCTTATCGCGGGCGATTGTCAGAAGAATGTCTGCAGAGCGACTTCGCGACGCGATGCTCGTGGTGAGTGGATCGCTCGACCCAGAGGTCGGCGGTCCATCGGTGCCCATTCGATTGCGAGAGTCGATGCAGGGGCGTGGACGTCCCGAAACAAGCGGTCCAATTGACGGCGACAATCGGCGCAGCATCTATCAGGATGTTCGCCGGAACTTCTTGGATCCATTCATGACGACATTCGACATGCCGGTGCCATCGTCAACTGTTGGCCGCCGCACGGAATCCAATGTGCCCGAGCAAGGGCTCATCCTTCTCAATGACTCGATGGTGCTGGAATTCGCCTCTCGATTCGGCGCGTCGGCGCGGTCCCAAGTGAATGAGGGTGTCAGTCAGGAGGAAGCGATCGGCAACATGATTATCGCGGCCTATGGCCGACTGCCACATACCGACGAAGTCGAACTGCTCGTTTCATTGTCGGACGATACTCCTGAGTCATGGACCGATATTGCCCATGCACTTCTTGCGAGTGCCGAATTTAGGTATCTGTACTGATGCACCATTGTGGACAATTTCAATCGTTGGGAGTCACTCGTCGAGAAATGCTGCGTTCCTGCGCGTGTGGGTTTGGATCACTCGCGTTCGGGGGACTGACTGCCGATGTGTTGGCAAAGGCGGGTGTGCTTGGTGGATCGTCTGGCCTGCATCATCCAGCCACTGCCAAGAACATCATCTTCTTGTTCATGGATGGCGGTGTGTCGCAGGTCGACTCGTTTGATCCCAAGCCAAAGTTGCAGGCCCTTAATGGGCAGCCATTTCCAATGGCCAAGGAGCGAACGCAATTCAATGAGAATGGCTTGACGCTGGGGAGCCCCTGGAAGTTTGCCCAGCACGGTTCGTCTGGACTTCCAGTCAGTGATCTGTTCCCCCATATTGCCACATGCACAGATGACCTGTGCGTCATTCGTTCCATGACCAGCAAGTTCTCCGAACACACCAATGCCAATTACTTCCTGCACACCGGTCATGGGATGGCAGGTCGCCCCAGCATGGGCGCATGGATGTCATATGGCTTGGGAAACGACTCTGATGAACTACCAGGCTTTGTGGTGCTCAACGGAGGCCTTGTGCCACCGGGTGGACAAGACTGTTTCTCAAGCGGATTTCTCCCAGTGGTGCACCAAGGATCGCGCTTCCGACCAGACGATGGTGGGTTGGACTGCGTCGAGCCGGCAGTTGAAGGCTTGCGCCAGCGTCGCATGCTTGACACTGTCAAGGTGCTCGACAACGAGTTTGCCCGTCGCCTCGACCATGCCGATGTGATCGAAGCATCAATTCGAAATCAAGAACTTGCGTTCCGAATGCAGGCCAGTGTGCCTGAGTTGATGGAACTGGCAGGGGAATCTGCAGCGACGCATGCGTTGTATGGAACCGATTCGACCTATATGCCTACGTCGATCTTCGCGCGCGAGTGCCTGCTGGCGCGTCGAATGGTGGAACGCGGTGTCCGATTCATTGAATTGACATGTCCTGTTATTGCCGGTCACGACCGATGGGATCAACACACCGGCCTACTCAAGGGGCACGGCGACAACGCGCTGGCGGTGGACCAACCCATCGCAGGCTTGCTCAAGGATCTCAAGAGCCGGGGAATGTTGGACGAAACGCTGGTGTTGTGGGCCGGCGAGTTTGGCCGGACACCCTTTGCCCAGGGAACGGATGGGCGTGATCACAATCCGTTTGGTTACACGGTGTGGATGGCCGGTGGTGGCGTCAAGCCAGGGTTTGCTTACGGCCAGACCGATGAGTTCGGCTACAAGGTGGTCGAGCATCCTTTGGAAATGTACGACTTGCACGCAACCATCTTGCACTTGATGGGCATCGATCATCGCAAGTTGACATTCCCCTTTGGCGGTCGTGACATGCGGCTGACGGATGTCCATGGCCACGTTGTCCGGGACTTGTTGGCGTAGCGATCCTCTGGCTCATCGCCCTGCTTGAGCAGGAAGTAAAGAACCACACCCCCGAGGAAGTCACCACCCTCCGGAACCGAGTCCAGAAGAGACTTGTGCAGCGGCGGCGGGCCAAGAAAGCCAAAACGACCGAACCTGCTGTACGCTAAGGCGTAATGACCGATCAACCCTCCAATCAGGATCCGGGGGGGCCGCGTAGTACAAATCCGAAGAACCGACGCTCCATCATTTCGAAGCGATGTGTTGCGGAAATTCATCACTAGATCCACTCATCAGCGGCATGCTGAACCGAGATTTTTAAATCTTGCATCTTGCATATGCAAACAAAACCTCTATCCTTCCTTCTTCATGCGGGGCAAGAGCCGAAAGGAACAAGATGACAACACGACTGTTTGTAGCGTTGATGACAATTGCGATGTGTCGACTGGGAAGTGCCGCCACGATTACTGTCCCAGATGACCAGCCCACCATCGCCGCAGCGATTGCTGCGGCTGCAGATAATGACACGATCAGCATAATGCCCGGAACCTATAACGAGCACGTTCTGAATACGGCCAACAAACGCATCACGATTCAGGGTTCAGTCGATGAGGGCGGCACACTTGAGACCACCATCGATGCACAACAACAGGGCCCAGTCTTCGTGTTCAGCCTTGGCCAAGGGGACGGCACTGTGATCAGGGATCTGGTGATTACCGGGGGCTTGGGGGCGCAATTGGATGGCTATAACCACGGCGGTGGAATTTCATTCGAAAATTACGGTTCCGGCACAATCGAGAACTGCATCATCACAGGAAACGCAGGCACTTTTGGCGGGGGCATCAAATGCGGCGGCTACAGTCATCCAACGATTACCGACTGTACGATCATGGACAACACATCTACTTACGGCGCCGGCATTTCTCTTTCAACCGATAGTGGCACCATCGTCATAGGATGTGAGATCTCAGGCAACACCGCAACCAACAGCGGTGGCGGGGTCAGTTGCGGCAACTGCAGTACCATCTTTCATGACTGCACGATCTCAGGCAACGCCGTCGGTGGAAATGGCACCGGTGGCGGGGTCGACGTCAGTCAGGGCGGCGAGCCAACGTTTAATGGCTGTACGATCTCAGGTAATACAGCCGCTCAGGGTGGTGGGATCTGTATCGATGTTGGTATCGTTACCGTCCTTGGTGGCACCATTACGGCCAACACTGCCAGCCGCAATGACTGCCTGACAGGCGGCGGAGTCTACATCGACAATTCAATCTCGACATTTGTTTTCACAAACTGCACAATATCTGCCAATGAGCCAAACGAGATCGATGGCACGGGAGAGATCGTTGCTGCTTCACCTATGACCGCTGTTTGCTGCCTCAACGGCGCCTGTATGCAAGGAACCGAAGAGGACTGCACAACCGCTGGCGGCACGTGGTTGGGCGAGAGCGGACTGTGTAATGACTGTCCCTCCGCATGCGAGGGCGATATCACTGGTGATGGCCAACTTGGCATTCAGGATCTACTGATCATGCTTGAAACCTGGGGCCCCTGCCAGTAATTCCTGACTTCCATAATTGATTTGCTGTCAGTTGGCTGCGTTCCCCCTCTCACTGCTGCTCGCTACAAACATGGACATCGCATCAGGTGTGCCGCGAATGAGTGCTGGGGAATTGGCGAGTCTCAATGGCGGCGAAGGTTGACCCGATTGGTGGTCTTACTCGATCCTGCTAGGGCGACTCATCATCAATCATGGCCCGATATCGCGCTGCGCTAGCCTCATCACCGAGTGCCTCATGTGATGCCACGAGGTACTCGGCGACTATGGTGATGCGAGGGCTCTCCGCGCCGAGCATCTCGGTGAGTTCCGCCATCGACTGTTCGAGATTCTTGATGGCTTCAGCAGGTTGCCCCGACAACTCCAGGCAGTGCCCATATCCACCTCGGATAATGGCAGCCGAGAGTCGGTCGCCGGCTTTGTCCAGCCCTTGCACCGCTTGAGCATAATGGTGAAGCGATTCATCGTATTGCCCTTGCTCCCGAAGCAGTCGCGCCAGTGAATTCTGCGTGAGCATGGTGTCAATGGCGGTAGGAGTGGACTCTTGCTGAACGGCAAGAGTGTGCCGGAGAATCTCCTCGGCCTCAGTCCACCGCTGATGTTCCTCGTACAACGCGCCGAGTGAACTATTGATCCGGAGCGTCAACACGTCGCCAGCGCCGAATGTGTCGTTCGCTGTTCTTTGAAGTTGTATGAGGAACGCCTCAGACTCCTCATCGCGATTCAACGTATCAAGCGCGGCAGCTAGATTGAGTCCGGTGAAGATAGTGTCGCGGGAATCGGGCCCATAGAAGGAGCGACTCATTTCATAGACCGACTCAAAGGCGTCACACGCATCGTCAACTCGACCGACATTGAAGTACCACGCGGACAAATTGGTCTTATTCTCGATCGCCTCTTCGCTACCCGGGCCGAATGCGATGTCGATGACCGTGCTCGCTCGCTGCAAGTGCTTGAGCGCCTCGACGTACTGCCCAAGGTCTGTCAGCATGGCTCCAATGGAATTGTGCAGGTCGATCGTATGGGGATGCTCGGGGCCAAGCCTTTGCTCCTGCATTGCCAACAACTCTTCGGTGAGCGAGGCGGCTTGGGCAAGTCGTCCCGCCTCGTAGTGAATGAGGGCCAGGGCATTTCCTGCGGTGAGCGCGGCATCGTGGTGATTGGCCGCCTTGCAGATCGACCATGCCTGCGAAGTGAGATCGTGGGCGTTGTCATACTCGCCGAGGTCTCGCAGCAAGTTTGCAAGGTTCACTGCAACTCTGGCCCACGCCGCCGATTGGAGTGGGTCGGAGGCGTCCAGTTGTTCGAGCAACGACCGAAGCAATAGCTCAGCTTCACGATCGCGGCCAATCTCGGTGAGCAGTGCCGCAAGATTGTTCGCCGTGATGATGGCATCGATCGTTTGGCCAGGAAGTTGTTCTTGCACAGCCAGTGTGCTACGAAGCAGTTGCTCGGCTTCTTCGTGTTGGCCAAGGGCAGACTGCGTGACTGCCAACGCGGTTGCTAAACGAAGTGCTTCCGGCTCGTGTTGTGTTTCGATGCTTCGCTGGAGTTGAAGTGCGCGGGAAAGGTGCTGCGCGGCGGATTCGAAGCGACCCAACCCGAAGTATGCGGCGCCAACTGTATGGCTGATGCGAGACTCCAACTCCGGCTGCTCTGCAAAGTGCATGGGAATTGCGGCGGCTGCGCCATCTAACACGTCGATGAAGGGTTGATCGGCTCGAAAGGTGTCCAACACACCCGATGCGGTCCGAGGGTCGGCTACCTGCAGAAGCCGCTGATTGAGAAAGAGAAACATCCGTTGCGTTCGCTCGGCCTCGGCCACTGCTCGCTTCATTTCCGTTTCGGCCTGAATGGCGAAGATGCTTGTTCCAACGACGCCGCCGATGAGTACCAGCAGGATCAGGGCAGCAGCGACAACGGGCCCTCGGCGGCGGCGAATGAATTTGCGAAGTCGGTACAAGCCGGACTCAGGCCCCGCCTCCAGCGGATGGCCATCGAGGTATCGCCGCACATCGGCTGCGAGGGCCTCGGCCGATCCGTACCGGTGCTGCCGGTCCTTTCGAATTGCCTTGAGCGGAATCCATTCCAACTCGCTTCGCAGAGAAGACGCAAGTTCGCTTCGGCGAGTGCGTCGATTGTCTGCGATTGCATCGCTATCGGTAACGTCCAGCATCATGAGACGGGTACTCGGCCGCGGAGGACTGTCTTCGCGGATGATGCGTTGGAGTTCGGTAAGCCCGGATTGGCGAAGCGTGGTGGGCTCGAATGGCAGGCGGCCGGAGAGAAGTTCGTAGAGGACAACTCCAAGCGAGTACACATCGCTGCGTGTATCGACATCGACAGCGGTCATTTCTGCCTGCTCGGGCGACATGTACTCTGGTGTACCAATGATCTGTCCTTGCTCGGTGAAGAGCGTGCGGGCGGTGAGCTCCTGCGAGGTTGCCTTGGCGATGCCAAAGTCGATGACCTTGGGCTGTGGCTTGCTCCGTGTGTCCACTGTGACCAGAATGTTTCCCGGTTTTAAGTCTCGGTGAATAATCCCTTTCTGGTGGGCGTGCTGAATTGCATCGCAGAGGTCCGCGAAGAGTTTAAGTCTCGACCGTGTGTCGAGTTTGTGCCGATCGCAATAGTCATTGATCGGGTCCCCCTTGACATACTCCATGACGAAGTAGGGCCGGCCTTCGGATGTCGCGCCGGCCTCGAAGACGCGGGCGATGCTTGGATGACTCATCATTGCAAGCGCCTGGCGTTCGGCTTCGAAGCGTGCGATG
>JABJQE010000015.1 GCA_018663565.1 Phycisphaerae bacterium | reverse complement strand
TTGTTGCAGCCGGCGAGCATTGCGGCCACGCCGAGCGTTGCGGTAAGTGCGAGCATCTTCATGGGGGTCATCTCCTGATGAGTTTGGGGTTGCCCCCACGTTGAGCGGGGAATGCCTAACTATATCGGATCGAGAGCCAAAATCTCCCATTCACTGGTGTTATATGCAGTTTCTTCCGTAGAATCGCCTGTTATGGCCTCCAAAGACTTCACTGACCCCGATGTGAGAGCTCGCCTGCATGCGCAGGCCCGTGGGCTTGGGACCGGGCCTGGCATCTATGTCATGAAGGATTCCGGCGGCGAAGTGCTCTACGTGGGCAAGGCGAATTCGCTTCGGGACCGTGTGGGATCGTACTTTTTAGCGTCCACCAACTTGGGTCCGCGGAAGCAGCCCCTTCTTCGCAGCATCGCCGACTTCGAAGTGATTGAGCTTGAGTCCGAATGGGAAGCTCTGCTTGCCGAAGCTCGGTTGATTAAAGATCTGCGGCCGAAATTCAACGTCATGTTGACCGATGGCAAGTCCTATCCATATCTTGCCATCACGGTGAAAGGTGATTTTCCAGGTGTGTATGTCACGCGTGATCCGGCTGACCCGCGGTATCGCGGTGCTCGAATTTTCGGGCCATTTACATCCGGCCGTGATATTCGAGAAGCCGTTGACGTGATGCAACGCATCTTTCGCTTTCGCACCTGCCATCTTGATATTGAGCAAGACGATCCGGCCAATCGGCACTTTCGGCCGTGTTTGCTCTACGCCATCAAACAGTGCACGGCGCCATGCGGCGATCGCATTGCGAAGGATGCCTACGGGGAAGATATCGATCGACTGCTTCGCTTCATTGGGTCACAGCGATCGACAGTGATTCGTGAATTGAAGTCAGGCATGGCAGAGGCCTCGGCGGCGCAGCGATTCGAAGAAGCCGCCACACTTCGGGATCAACTTCGCGCCATTGAGCGTCTCGGCGAACGTGCCGCGAATCAAGAGGAGGCCCGCGCGTGGCAGCCCGAGGTGACGATCTTTGCCCACGACCCGTCGTCGGCGCTTCGGTCGCTCCAGCGTTCACTTGACGTGGAAGAGCCAATTCGGTGTATAGAAGCAATCGATATTGCTCATCTTGGGGGCACGGAGACTGTGGGGTCAAAGGTGTGCTTTCTCGATGGGCGCCCATTCAAGGAGCAGTACCGTCGATTTCGAATCAAGACTGCGGGCAATGATGACTATGCGTCTATTCGCGAAGTGGTGTCTCGAAGGTATGAAGACGCAGGTGCTGGTCGGGAGCGTTTCCCGGATGTCATTTTGATCGATGGGGGGCAGGGGCAACTCAGTGCTGCACTTGGGGCCTTTGCCAAGATGCCCGAGCAGCCACCGCTCGTGATCGGATTGGCCAAGCGGGAGGAACTTATTTGGATACAGGATCGCCCGGTCCCATTGACGCTCGGGAGGAATAATCCCGGGCTTAAGCTGTGTCAGGCCATTCGGGACGAAGCGCACCGATTTGCCCAGTCATACCACCATCTACTGAGGCGTAAACGGGTCTTAGGCGATTGAGCAATTGATGCTTGGTTTGGACCCAATTTATGTGATACTCCCCTGTAGGAAGAGGAGCTGTATTCCATGCATTATCAACTACCTGTAGCCATGGCGGTGTTGGCCGGTGGTCTGTCATCAATCGTCACCGGGGCAGTCGTCGAGATTCATGTCGGCGGGTATTACTTTCTGCCACAGTTCGCAGATGTACAGCCCGGCGACACGGTTCGCTGGATTCATGATGGTGGCACGCATGACGTCACAAGCGGCGCCAATTGCAGTGATGACTCGGGGCTCTTCTACTCGCCAATCAGTACAGCGGTCCCAACATTTGATTGGATCGTTCCGTCGGACGTTGGCTCTGTCATTCCGTACTACTGCAGCGTGGGCAACCACTGCGTGTCAGGCGATCAATTTGGCGCCTTGCTCGTCAACGTGGATGCGCATTACCTTTCGACTAATGGGCTTGTGTTTGAGCCTGATCATGTAGACGTCAACGCAGGAGACGCAATATTTTGGCTTCACGGCGGCGGCACGCACACCGTGACATCGGGTGCAGACTGCATTGCTGATGGGATCTTCAATTCGCCCTTGGACAACTTCAACCCAATGCCGTTCTATGTCGTTCCGTGGAATGCGTCTCCTGGCGTGCTTGACTACTACTGCATTCCCCATTGCGGATTTGGCATGACGGGGACGATTGGAGTGTTCGGCAATGATCCTGTTGGCGCCTGTTGCTTTCTGGACATCTTGTGCAACGACAACATGACAGAGGCGGATTGCCTTTCAAATGTGGACCCTGATTACACATGGTATGAGGGCCTGTCCTGTGTTGAGACTTATTGTGGTGTCGATGGTTCATGCTGTGTGCCAGCGACAGGTGGCGGGCTAGAGTGCATCTCCGTGACGCAACAAAATTGCATTGTTATTGGTGGAGACTGGATGGGATGGATGGACTGCGACGAAGTGAGCTGCGAAGCGTGCGACGAAGATCTCAATGGCGATGGTACGATCGGCGTGGATGATCTTCTGCTGATCCTTGCAAGCTATGGCGACGCCTGCAGCGGATGTCCTCCAGATCTCAATGGCAATGGAATCGTGGATGTTGACGATCTGTTGCAGATGCTGGCCGCGTACGGAACAGATTGCTAGCAGCGTGTTTCCGTGGTGCACTCGAGAGTGCGTTTCATTCTCGCCCAGTGTTCGGCCTCGACGCGAAGATCTTCCATGGTGAGGGGATTCATTTCTGCCTGCTGCTGGTCGATGCGAATATGAAGGCCACCATCGGTTGATTCGAATTGCACATGAGAGAGCCCGGCATCCGTGCGTGATCTGTGCAACCGTACGCCAAGCCGCAGCAACAACGCCGCGTCCCGCACGAAGTGTCGTGTTGCCTTGTCAAAGTCCGGGATGCGACGGTCTGAGATTCTTTTTCTGTGCAACCGAATGATGGCTGCGAGTTTCTCTTGGTCCGTTCTGGAGAAACCAGGCAGATCAGCGTGCTTAACAATATAGGCTCCGTGTCGGTGATAGTCGGTGTGGCTGATTCCCATGCCAATCTCATGGAGCGTTGCAGCCCAATGCAGAAACTCACGCGCGGAGTCGTCAAGCTTCCAACTTGGGCAGACCACCTGAAACAACTCATGAACCGTTGAACTCACACGGTTCGCCTGGGCCTGGTCAATTCGGCCGTGCTTGGCAAGGTCTAGAACAGAGCGTTCCCTACGATCATCGCCCGCTATTCGACCGAGCATGTCAATGAGTACGCCTTCTCGTAGTGCGCATCGACTTGTACGCATGAGGCGTGGATCGATCGCATCGAATACAGCGGTCAAGATGGCCACTCCGCCAGCGACGACGGGCCGGCGTGATTCAGACAGGCCATCAAGGTCAATTGCTTCGGCATGCCCCGCGTCGACAATGTTGGCTCGGATGTGTTCGAGTACCGAACGGTCAATACCACGTTTGGTCCATCCTGACTCGATGCCAATTTCTTCAAGTGCGAGTGCTGTTCCTGATGACGCTATGACATGGTTTACATCGCACTGTGCGAACCGATGCATGACTGGCTCAAGTTCCAGTTTGGCCGCGAGGATTGCAGCATTCATCCGTCTCGATGTAATGCGACCGTCTTGAAAGAATCGAGACGTCCAGGTGACACAGCCAGCTTGGATACTCTCTGTGATGGACGGGGAACCCCCAACGCCATAGGCCAGTTCAGTGCTTCCGCCCCCAATGTCGACTGCAAGCATGGGCTCATCAAGTTCACCGACGTCGTAACGAACTCCGAGGAAGACGAGTCTGGCCTCTTCGGCACCACCGAGGATTTCGATGCTATGTTCGATAGCGGCTTCGGCCTCGCGCATAAACTGTCCGTCGTCGTTTACCTTGCGGAACGTGTTTGTCCCGACAACGCGAATATGAGAAGCTGGGATGCCACGTAGTCGTTCTGCAAAGCGACGCAGGCAGTCAATTGCGCGGGATGCCGCGTCTTGGTCAAGTTGGCCATTGCTTCGAAGTCCCGAGGCCAGCGCGACCCGTTCACGGAGTCGATCAAGAATGTGCAGTCGGTCGTCGCCATGGTGGGCGACAATCATGTGGAATGAATTCGAGCCGAGGTCAACTGCGGCGATATGTTCGTGCGGTGCAGAGTGGCTCAACGTGATGACCCAATATCATGCAGGTGCTGGCAGTAGTCCATCATCTGCATCATCCACCGATGTCTTTTTGTCAGCGGGGCTCTGGCTACTAGAGGCAGACGGCGACGCATCGGACTCTGCATCGAGTAGATCGGTGATGGTTGGCCTGTTGATTGTGCCGCCAGCCATGAGTGTCTCCACTTCGTTGCTCTGCAGCGACTCGTATTTCAAGAGGGCCTCTGCAATGGAGGTCACGGTGTCCCATCGCTCCGTCACCATTCGCTCGGCATCGGTGTACGCGGCATCAATGATCTGCTTGATTTCTTCGTCGATTATGCGTGCTGTTTCTGGCGAGTATTCCTTTTCCGGAATCAAAGACTCATTGCCGTCATCAGACGAGTATCGAATGAAGCCAAGTCGACTCGACATACCCCATTCGAGCACCATGTGTTTGGCGTATGCCGTGGCCATTTGGATATCCATCGACGCGCCGGAAGACACATCATTGGTTCGGCGCTGTTCAGCAATTCGACCAGCGCACAGCACACGAAGCGTGGCCTCGATGAAATTGCGGCCATATCCGTAGCGATCCTTTTCTGGAAGGCTAAACGTGGCGCCCATGGCTTGGCCACGTGGGATGATGGTGACCTTGTGGACAGGGTCGGCGTGTTCAAGCATGGCTTGCACCGCAGTGTGCCCCGCTTCGTGGTAGGCCGTTGCGATACGTTCTTCTTCTTCTATTCGGCGACTTTTGCTCGCGCGACCAAACTTGATCTTGTCTCGGGCTTCTTCAAAGTCGAGTTGGTCTACGGCGTCCTTGTTCTCGAGTGTCGCGATAATCGCAGCCTCGTTGATGAGGGCTGCGAGGTCAGCACCTGAGAACATGGGTGTGCCTCGGGCGACGCGTTGCATGTCGACATCGGGCGACATTGTGATGGCTTCTGCGTGGACCTTGAGGATCTTGAGCCGACCTTCGACATCGGGCAGAGAAACAGGTACTTGGCGGTCAAATCGACCGGGCCGGGTAAGTGCAGGGTCGAGTACATCTGATCGGTTGGTCGCCGCAACGACGATGACTTGGTCCGTAGCGTCAAAACCGTCCATTTCAACAAGGATGGCGTTGAGCGTCTGCTCACGTTCGTCATTCCCACCCGAACTGAAGCCACTTCCGCGGCGACGGCCGACAGCGTCAATTTCATCAAGGAAGATGATGCAGGGCGAGTTTTCCTTGGCTTGTTTGAACAAGTCACGCACTCGGCTTGCGCCAACGCCAACGAACATCTCTACAAAGTCTGAGCCAGAGATCGAGAAGAACGGGCAGTCGGCCTCGCCGGCGATTGCCTTGGCTAGCAGCGTCTTGCCACATCCGGGAGGGCCAACAAGCAGGATGCCGCGGGGAATGCGGCCGCCGAGTCGTTGGAACCGTTTGGGGTTCTTGAGGAACTCTACAATCTCAAAGACTTCGTCTTTGGCTTCGTCAATGCCAGCGACATCTGTGAACCGAATCTTTGATGCTTCTTTGGTTGAGATGCGGTGACGAGATTTGCCAAAACTACCGAGCATCCCACCAGGGCCGCCGCCAGCGCCTCGCATAGACCGTGCAATCAAGAACCAGATCAAGAGCAGTAGGAGCAGGAACGGCCCGATGGTCAGCAGTAGTTGTGTCCAAATGCTTTGCGCTGTGTCAGCCTTGAAGTCGACGCCCATTTTGTCGAGGCGTTCGAGTGTGACGTGGCGGTTGCCAGCATCGATCTTGTACCACACCATTGCTGGCTCGGTTCCGGGGTTGTCCCCCGCGGTTCCGGGCTTGATCATTGCGGTGATGCGATCGCTCTTGACGATGACCGGATCTGGATTGCCAAGTGTTGCTTCGTACAGGTGGCCATTTGCCGGATCAATGAGCGAGAAGAAGTGGTTTCTGCTGTCAATCTCGCGACCCGGTGTTGTCGACTGCATGACGGCGAAGAGCACAATCATCAGTCCAAGAATGAAGACCCAACTCATGATGCCTCGGCTACCACCCTTTGGGGGGGCGGGCTTGCCGGGCTGCGGGTTCTGGTCTGGTGGCGTTGGTGTTTGGTCGTTATCAGGCATGCAGGGTCATCTTATTCCTCTGAGGAGCGTCGTGCCGACTTACCAAGATTCCGACATCCGATCGACGATGGCACGCGCCATGAGTTCTACGGATTCCAATCGGCCAAGTTCGACCGGTTCTCCAAGTGGATTTGATGGCAAGAACAATCCACTTGTGCCCATGCCGTCCCATCCGGCAATTGTGCTGCTGTCGTCGATTCGTTCCCAGTTCCAGTCCACAGTCAGCTGGAGGGCCATTTCTTGATCAAGTCCGGTTAATCGAGACTGGGACAAGGCTCTCATGGTGACTTTTGTCACAGTGACATCAAGCACCGTGTCGGCCACATTCTCGCTGGTTACTTTCCACGGTGTGCGAGACTCAACTTCTCGAATCAGGGCATTTGTCAGCAGATAGCCAACTTCGCGGTCAAACGTGTCGTTCTGTACGACCGGAATAGCGACGGTCTTGATGCTGGTGTCATACGTCGTTCCAACGGCCCAGCCCTTGGTCGGATCAGATTCACAGCCCGTTGTTGCCACAAGAATGCCTATCAATGTCATGAACGCGAGTTTCATTCGTCCATCTCCGTGGTCGGTGGGGGCGACGTTTGAAGGGTTGTTCGCAGCATCGCGTAGTCTGGCGTGCTGTCTCGAATGATAAGTGGAAGTTCGTTGAGGATCGGGCCAATATCATGAAGTGCTCTGACACAGGCCGCGGAGCGAGGAAATCGCTGCACGAGTTTGCGGATTGTGTACTCGGCGGCGATCGGGTCGCCTTCGTTGAAGTACCACATCGCCGTCGTCAACATCTTGGTCGACTGCGATTCCTCAATCCGTTGAATGAGTGCCCCAGCCCCGATGCGTTCCGCTTCGACAGGGCGGCGAACCGCAAGTTGTTGGAGTTCCGCTTTGGCTTCAAGCAGGCCAATAATGTCAAACTGCGGCCCCTTGAACGTGGCAATATTGGCGTAGATCAACCGCCGCCTAGCGAATGGGATTTCGGTTGACCGTGGATAGCGTTTGATAAAGATGGAGTACGCATCCGCAGCAAGTCCCATTCGCCGGTCTCGAAAGTACAAGGCTGCAAGTTGCAGGCCCGCTTGCTCGGCGAGGCCGCTTCCCGGAAGGCGTTCCTGAATTCGAATAAGCAGTTCTTCCGCTTCGTCCGATGCATTGATAATGCGGAGGCCGAACATCTTGCGGCGAAGACCGTTGGCATACCGTACGGCGATGGCATATTCCTGCTCGAGCGCGAGTGAAAAAACCTCGCTCCCCGGATACTTCCGAACGAGAAACTCAAAGTCATACAGCGCTTCGTATTCGTCACCTATTCCCACAAGCGACTCACCGCGAATGAGATACGCCTCGGGGGCAAGGGGTGAGTGGGGGTGCCGCTGCATCCAGCGATTAACCATATTGTGGGCCCGGCCTGGTCGCCCCTCGGCGAGCAGGGTGCGAGCTCTAGCAAGCTGTGCGGCGGCAGATCCTGGGGCTGGGGCCGATTCGAGTTTCCATTCATCGTCAGATCCAAGCCGGTAGACATCCTGAGCCATCGCCGTTTGGGGGCCACAAAGGGCCATTCCGGTAATTCCAATGGCGATCAGGTGCGAGCGAATCCAAGTGGGTGGTGTCATGGGCGTCATGCTATCGCGGTCACTAGAACCTCGCGTTCTGGAGTTGTGGTTTGGAATCGGACGCTCGATCGCCCTTCAGCGCAAGTTTTGCCGAACAATTCCGATAACTATAGGAGTCCTAATGAGTTGGCGCGACGTGCTGCGGCCAGTCGAGCATGTGGGCAACGAGACCATGGCCCTGCCAGGTCCGCTCAGACGATTGTCGTTTGAGTTGAGGAGAACGCTGAACTCGCCGGAATGATCGGAGTGATCGGAGTCATGGAGTGCGATTCTTGCAATTCCTT
>JABJQE010000134.1 GCA_018663565.1 Phycisphaerae bacterium | reverse complement strand
TTACAACACTTCGCGGGCCTCTTCCCTGCATCTTCAGCATCAGCAATCGAATCAAACGACGCGAGGTTCTTCTCAGAGATCCGCTTTGCATTTCCGCACGATGCCGTATGAAAGACCTTGCTTCGCTTCGAAGCGACAAAGGCGCCTTCGCCAACTGGAGCAACAGGGGAGTCCTTCTTCTTTGGAGGCGCAGCTGACTTCTTTGGTGCCGAGCGTTTGGCAGGCGCGGCCGCCAAGGCGGTACGGGTTGCATCTCTTGGCCACGGCGCTGCGGTGACTGTCGAACCTGCGCCCTCTCGCGGGACGATGTCGATTGCGATGGGATAGTGATCGGAGGCGTAGCCAGCGGGGATGGGATCGTTCCGCCAGTCATACTCTTGGGCAGAGGTTCCCTTGACGAAGCCGCTCCCTGGCACCAATTCACCAATGGCCGCGTGGTTGAGCAATATAAAGTCAATGACGCGGCCACTCGTATGAGTTTGCCGAAGTGGCGAGGCGTAGCCATGCGAGAGGTCGGTGCGGAGCGTCATCGAATCGACCATGCCGCCATCGCGGTACACCTGCATAGACCGGTCCCAAGGCTGAGCATTGAAGTCACCGAGAATAATGATGTTGCGGTCAGGATCTACCCTTTGAAGTTCGGCGACATACTCCATAATTTTGAGCGCTTCGGCCTCGCGGTGCCAGCGGTTACGACCAGCCTTGTGATGAAGCGCGAACAAACTCAGTTCGTACCCATCATCAGTTTGCACAGTGGCAAACAACGGACTTCGCTGGAAGACCACCTCGTCCTGCCCAGAAGGCACTTCATCCCATCCCCCTCCCTGCCGGTTGACCTTCGTAAGATCAGCATTGGTCCATATAGCCGTTTCGGTAATGGGGAATCGACTCAAGAGGCTCTGTTCACACCCCCGGTAGTATCCAACGTCCTTAGAGGCCACATACTTGTATCCCATATCTGCAAGATATGTGTCGTTGAAGAACGTGATGGCCTCGAGCGACTCCACCTCTTCAAGCGCGATGACATCCGCGTCGACTGCCCGAATCGCATCAGCGAGTTCCCGACACCGCTCGTCAGTTGTCGGGCCTGGATTCGTTCCGAAATCGTCGTATTCACCCTCAAGGGCTGGATCATTGGACTGATCAAAATAGTTGAGCATATTGTATGACGCGACGCGAATCGTACCGTCAAGCCGCGGCATGGCATCGGTCAACCCGAATCTATGATGCGGTGAGGAAGCAGCCAAGAGCGTTGAAACGATGAGTGTTGTGATAGACATGAGCTATACATAGTACGCATCTTCGCCGCGGGGGAGTTGCGCGGGGGCCATGAATCCAAATCGACCTATGGCGAATTCCCTTGGGACCTGAGCGTTCTTTGACGGGCAACAGACAATAGGGATCCGCCCACTTCATCTCGTGGCAAATTCTCTTCTGGGGGTACCCCAGAGACCTGCGTCTTATGCGATGAGGTACCAGAGCGGGAACAGGAAAATCCAAATGACGTCGACGATGTGCCAGTACAACGCACCGCATTCGACCGGAGCGTAGTAGCGAGGTCCGAAGTCCCGACGACCGAGTCGCCAGAGCAGCCAGAGCATCACGAGCATGCCCGCAATCACGTGAATGCCATGAAGCCCGGTCATGAGGAAGTAGATGCCGAAGAACAGATGGGCATTCGCGGGCCGATCTGGGTCGAACTGCGGCACGGGCTTGTATACGGTGTACTCGACGTCCATGATGTAGCGATCGGTGATTCCAGCTGGACCTTCAGGCGCATTGGGGATTGAAGACTTCGGCAACCAATTCGTGGCCGGGGGCGCAACCTCCTGCTCCTCAGATGACACCTTCCCTGTGGCAGCGACCACTGTTTCACTCGAGGTTTCATCAGCAACCGCTGCGTCACCGACAGGCACCTGCATATCGCGAAGGTAGGCCACAAGATTACGGATGTCCTTGTCCTTGAGCAGCGGATTGCCGCCCTTTGGTGGCATTGCGATTCCTGTTGTGTTTGCCGGATCGGCAATCGCCCGCCCCTTCTTGATGAATGCCAACACGCCGTCGTCGTCAAGCTCTTGAATGAATGCGCTTGACCGAACATCCATGCCTTGGCCTTCAACTCCTTCACCATTCGCGCCGTGACATGAGCGACACGTGTTATCCCACGACTTGCGGCCATCTTTGGCGTTCCCCGGAGCAGCAGGAACCGCAGCGGCGGCGACACCACCATGCCCCCCCTCGGGAGCCTCATAGAATCCTGTTCCCCACATCAGGTTCTGGTCAAACTTGTGGCCATACTCCACTGACTTGATAGCCATAAAGATGGCCCCGCAAATGAACGTCACTGCCACTGCGAACATCGCCATACGACGCTGATTACGCTGGATGTAGGTAATTGCCATCGCAATTGTCATGCTGCTTATGAGCAAGATGGCAGTATTGGCTACACCGAGTTTCTCATCCATGAACTGTTCGCCCCACACGAAGAGCGCGGGGTGATTAGCGCGAAACACTGCATAGGCACAAAACAACCCGCCAAAGAGCAGAACCTCTGTAGCGAGAAACAGCCACATGCCGAGTTTTCCAGCATCGTGCTGCTGCTCCATGGTTTCAAAGTGATGCGCAAGATTGGGTTCGTGCGCTTCGCCAAGGACATTTGTCGTATCAATAACAGACATTGTGAATCTTCCTCAAACAAATTTGGCTGTTCAGCACTTGATTTCAGCGCCTTTACGGGCGTAGAACCACCAGTTCACGATCAGGCAAGACAGGTAGTAGCCGGCGAAACCGTAAAGGGCATATTGGGGAGTCCCGGCCTTAATCTGAGTGCCGAAGATCTTTGGAATGAGATAGGCCCCGTACGCGGCGACCGCCGAGGTCCACCCGAGCACCGGACCCCGCATGTCGCGATCGAAGATGACGCCGATCATGCGAAAGGTCGAGCCGTTGCCGATGCCTGTGGTGGCGAACAGAAGGATGAAGAGCAGCAGGAACGGGATGAAGTACTGCTTGGGGTTCTCCGACTGCATCGCCAGCGAGACGAAATATCCGGCGCCAATCGTGGCAGCAATCATGATGATTGTGTCCCAGTGCGTCACACGCGCACCACCCCACTTGTCGGATATCCAACCCCCTACCGGACGAAGCAAAGCGCCCACGCCCGCTCCGATCCAGATATATCCGGCCGATGACAAGCCTGTGGAATCACCCTTATTGATGCCGGTCTGGACCACCCCGAACACATCGTCGATAAGTTTGGGGAATGCATTGGCGTAGCCGATGAACGAACCAAATGTCATCACATAGAGCCAAGTCATGATCCAATTGTGCTTCTCACGGAAAATACCGAACTGGCCCTGCAGGCTGGCCTTCGTCTCACGTGGCGTCAGGAATCGCATCCCGAGCAGTGTGATCACGATCGCCACCACCACAATCAGGAAGGTCTTGAGCAACATCGGGAAGCCGCCCCAGGGAATGACGAGCAGGAAGATGCCGGCTGCGGCACCAAAGTAACCCAGGATCGTCAGCCACAGGTATTTGACCACCGCCACCGGCGTGCCGCCGTGTTTGTGGAACGGCATGTTGTGCATGAGCAGGAATGCGAGAATGACCAAAGCAGCCAGAATTGGAACCCAGACGAGCCCGGCATTCTGAATCCACATGTTCGTCTGTACACCGTCAGTCTCGAACGTGTAGGGGTCGCCACTGAATGCACCAAACAGCGGGAAGGTGATAACCCATGGGATCAGGAACTGCATCGCGCTCACGCCGAGATTTCCTAGCCCCGCGTTCAATCCCAGAGCTAAACCCTGCATGCGTTTGGGGAAGAAGAACGAAATGTTGGACATGGAGGAGGCGAACGCGCCTCCGCCCACACCAGAAAGGGACGCAAGGATGATGAACACCCAGAACGGGGTCGTATGATCCTGCAGTCCGATGCCCGCGCCCAAGGCCGGAAGTATGAGCAGCAGCGAAGTCATGAACTTCACGTTCCGACCGCCGCTGATGGCGATCACGAACGAGTTTGGTATTCGAAGTGTCGCCCCCGCAAGGCCCGCCACTGCGGGCAAGGTGAAGAGCAGTGCCCGGTAGCCAGCCTCGTCGTACGGCTGGCCGTCGTTCATGAAGGTGAAGTTGAAAAGACCTCCACCACTGCCAAAATGAATCTCCTGGATGTACTTGGCGATCATCCCCCAGTAGATCCAGACCGAGAAACCAAGCAGCAAGTTGGGAATTGAAAGCCAGAGGTTGCGTTTGGCGATCCGCTTTCCCTGGCTATCCCAAAACTGGTTGTCTTCCGGTTCCCATTTTGCGAGTTCAGGCATTGGGAAAGTTCCTTTCAAGTAAACACATGGTTCGTAGCATCATGGCTGGCTCTATTCGATTCGCCTCAGCAGTTCTGGAGCGTGCTCGCGGGTGACCCTCCGAACGACCCGATGCATCCACAGCAAGCAAATGCAGGCGACCACCAACAGGAACATCCAACTGGTCGTCCAAAGGCCTGTTCCGCGGAGCAAATAGCCGAAGGCCACAGGCAGCGCGAAGCCGCCGAGGCCACCAAGCACACCAACCATCCCTGCAGCCACACCGACGTCCTCGGGGAAGTACTCGGGAATGTGTTTGTAGACGGCCGCCTTGCCAATACCCATCAACGATCCAATGATGAAACAAAGCGCCGTGAATATCCAGATATTGGCTTGAAAGAAGATATGGGTAATACCGCGAGCAATCAGATCTTTCTTGCCAACCTGCTGCCCGACATCCACTGTCGGTTCATGCCAGGACATCCCTCTCGGGAAGACCAACGTGCCAGAGCGGCGTTCAACTTCCGAAACAAGATCGCCATCCTTCGGCGACATCTCGTACGTGACTGGGTCGAAACCGTCCGATTCCACCACGATCGAGTTCGCCGTTACCGCGCTCACAACGCCCGCTCGCCGTGCCATCACACCGCTTCCGGGTGCGTGTATGTCCATCTGCGGAACGATCAGCAATGCGCAGCAGATAATCGAAGTACCGAACACCCAGTACAGCACAGGCCTAGCCCCCCATCGATCGGACATCCAACCACCAAGCGCTCGAATGACGCCGGAAGGAAAGCTAAAGATCGCGGTCAGGATGCCAGCCAGCACGACCGTCGTGCCGTAGGCATTGACGTAGTAGGGCACCAGCCACTGGGCGAGAGCCACGAATCCACCGAAGACGAAGAAGTAGTACAGGCCAAATCGCCAAACACGCATCGATGCCAAGGGTCGGAGCCGCTGCCCGAGAGTCCGCCCCCCGCCGCCGGCAGCAATTCTGGTTGTCGTAGTAAGCAGGAACACAATCGCCGTCACAACCAACACACCGGCATAAATCCTCGGAAGCCATCGCCACCCATCTGGATTTTCTCCCCCGGCGGTAAACACCCCGAGCAAGTATGGAGCAATCAACACGGTCAGAGCAGCACCTGCATTGCCCGATCCGAAGATGCCAAGGGCCGTTCCTTGAAGACGTCTTGGAAACCATACTGACGTATAGGCGATTCCTACCGCAAAGCTCGAACCGGCAAGCCCGAAGCCCAAACTCGCAAAGAAGAACTGCCAATAAGTATTGCAAGAACCCAACAAAAACATTGGCACCGCCGTCACCAGCAGCAACACGCTATTAACGAGCCTTCCACCCCACCGGTCTGTAGCGACGCCAAGTGGAAGCCGGAAGACCGCACCAGTCAGAACCGGGATGCCGATCAACCAGCCCATTTCCGAGGGCCCCCATTTGAAAATCCCATGATCGACAAGAAAAGTAATCAGGACACCATTGAGCATCCACACTGCAAAGCAGATCGTGAATGACAGCGTGCTAGCGGTGAGAATCCACCAAGCTTTTCTGTCTATGTCACTGGGCATTTCGAACTCCCGTCGACAAGACTTTCCATCGCGGCGATGCGCCGCCGAACCATGCAGAGAAACATAGGAAGAAGGCAAACCACGACGTATAGAACGCCCGCATTGGCCTGGCCTTCAGGCTGAACAGATCGGCTGCAGTTGCTTTGTTCCGAATGTCCATTGCTATTGGCCTTAGTTTGTTGCTACTTGGCGCACACAATGCGCACCGTGAAAGAACAACCGCATGGAACATGGCAGCGCGCACCCGACAGACCAAAGTCCGTTCCAGATATGTGCTCGTCTGCATACGTTCACTACTGGTCTCCAGGCCCCTTCCGCCCTTCTGACCCATCGGCCTGCGAGTGACCTCGCGAATCAACTACTCATTCAACGTTCGTGGTCCCCTTCGGGAGAATCGTCTCTCGGACATGGTGAACTAGCGCCCACCGCTCATCTTCAGTCAACTGCGGGAAGGCAAACATCACGTTGCTCTCGCCATATGCACCAGGTACACCAAGCGTGATTCTGGTGTAGATGTCCTTGGGTGAAGATCCAGCTTTGACCTCACCTCGGTCAAGCCGAGCTGGCTTGATCTCTTCCCATGACTCCGGACCTGTTTGCCGCCAACTAATGACCTGCTTTGTTCCACCGCTGCCGTCGGCGCCGTGACACTCCACACAATTCGCCGCCCAGAGTTCTGCGCCCTTGGCGAGCATTTCTGGAGTGGAAGCTGGTGGGTCACCCACGACAAGTGTCGCGCCGGATTCTGGACCTTCAGAACGAAACTCGTTGAGAACGTCCACAAGCGATAGAATCTGCTCGTTACTCAAGTCTGAGAAACCAGGCATGCCAGATCCATCCAAACCAAATGCAATGGTGCGGAAGAGATCGTCATCCGATGCAATTCCATTCTCAGTTGATATGAAGTGATACCGCGCACCTTTGTGCCCGCCGCGGTGCACCAAGTCTCGGGGCAATGATGCGAACGTAGGCGAATCCATTCCTGGTCCGTCGCCTTCACCGTTCATGCCATGGCATCGAGCGCACTGACTGACATACAACGGATAACCCATGAGCCAAGTACCTGACTCGGTGGCAATCATGCCAGAGTTCTTGTTCACCAGTTCCAGCGAGGGCGTGTCGGCACCAGCCATCCGGGGGTGCCCGAGCAGCGATGCGGCAACAATCCAGCCGGCTGCGACGAGGCAGAGTCCATAGAAGAGCCACGATTTGTCGCTCCGGAAGGCGAACTCCCAGTGCCGCTGGAAGCGGTACTTCTGGGTTCGCATCGACTGGTACGGGCGAACGAAGTAGTTCACCGGGAATGTCCAGAAGTGCACAAGTTTGGTGAATGGAAAATAGGCGAAGAAGCACAATGCCAGGAAGACATGCCACTTTGTAAGAACACTCGCCGATTCCATGAGTTCAGGCTGCGGATGGAACGTCCACAGACTCGCCGACCAGGCAGAGGCCGTATAGGCAATCCCAAAGATCTTATGGGTGAGCACTTGGAACAGGGCCAACGCCACAATCGCGATCAGGAAGAAGTGAATCGCGTAGTCCTCGAATTGACTCATCGCGATGACCTCTGGGTTCGTCATGCGACGCCACAGCATGAGGATCGCCCCAACAAGCACCATGAAACCGCCGATCATTCCGAGCCAGAAGAAGACACTCATCGAGTGCTCAGATCCAATTAGACCTCCAAAGAGGCCAAAGAGGTGGCCTGCAAGCAGTAGGACCAATCCCCAGTGGAACAACGTAGACGCACCACCAAGCAGCCGCCGCCCAAACAGGCCGCTTGCACGTGTGCTCCACGTGTATGGACGGAAGACCATCCTGATAATGGGCACTGCGAAGAAGAGCACGATGCAGATGTAAGGGAAGACACCCCAAAGAAAGTTGTTCATTGGTTCGCTCTCAATTGACTACGGTCATAGCTGCGAAGACCCGCGTGGCCTGATCGCAGCGTGTCAACAAATGAAGTCGGCGCTGCTGGTGCAGCGGCGCCGGACGATGAATTGGCATGGCTCAAACTTCCACCAGAAATCGGCTGGGACACCACAGAAGGCGCCACGGCAATCAACACTGGCGCCGGCGCGGAAGCCGGTGGCTCAAGCAAGGCCTCAAGATACGACTCAGCCCCGTCACTCGGTCCGTGAGCCACAAAACGCACAAGCAAGAAGGACAACGCCGAGGCGA
>JABJQE010000133.1 GCA_018663565.1 Phycisphaerae bacterium | reverse complement strand
GCCGTGATATGAGCTCAAAGAACCGCTCACATGCATTGGTTGACGGTAATCAGAGCGTATGCCTTGATTGATTAGTGTTCGAAGTGTCGGCGAAGGAAGCAATACAGCTGGCGCATCATCTTCACCCCACGCGTCGGCGTCAAAAACAAAGATCCACGCGCCGTGACGCCCACGCAAGAGTCGCCCACGCCGAGACAAGATGAGCGTGCCGTCGGGAACAGCGTTGGCTTTAACTGAGGTTGAACTTCCAGTATCAAGTGATCGTGGGAGCGTTTGAATGGACGATTGCAAATCCGCCACAATGTCGGCAATGCTGTCGCCAGCCGATTGACTTGATCGCATTCCATCCTCAGCATCGTTTGGATCGACGGGTTCGACGGCGGGTATTGAGCGTGCGGTGTGTTCAGAGTGCGTTTCTACATGCTGAGGCATGAGCCAGTTGCGCTGATCAAAGAGCGAGACCGTTCCAGTGACCGTGAATGTCGGGCTCTGCTCCGCCGAGGCTTCAGCCTGTTCCATTTCCTCGAGCAGTTTCGAGGGCAGCAAGATGAAGTCTCTTGTTCGGCCTTCGGGGTCAGCGGTCTCACCAACAAGTCTCAGGGTCCACGGATCACCCGGTTCGGGCTTGACCATGATGCCCTCGACACGCGTCAAGAGAGCGCCATCAGGCACAAGTGGAGCCGGCGTGGGCCCTTCGGCTGCCACCATCAAAACAACGCTCAGAATGCTCAATCCAATCATGTTGTTTCAAAGCGTACCCGAACAGGGGCCGGGAAGCCTTTGCCACTGACGCTCAAGCCCGGTATCCTTGACCACTTCGGCCGAGTGCCCAAGTGGACTAAGGGACCGGATTGCAAATCCGGCATTCGTGGGTTCGAATCCCACCTCGGCCTTCGCCTTCCATCAGGTAGGCGAAGGCAGAGAGTTGAGCACGCTATGTCAGCAACTGAGCAACCGACAATACCTTCAGTTATGTCAATCCGACTATGCGCAAGCCATTGCCCGACCCGATTTCCTGCTCGCCCGTTTGGATCGCGGCCAATCGTATGATTCACCCATGCCACTTAATCTCAACATCCTGATCGTTGAAGACGAACAAGAGATCGGTCAACTTGTTCAACTCAACCTCGAAAAGTCTGGATACCACACCACGCTCGTTGGCACAGGTGAGAAAGCGCTTGCTCACACGCACGCGACCCCAACACACCTCATTGTGCTCGATCTCATGCTGCCCGGCATTGATGGTCTTGAAGTCTGCAAGAGATTGCAGTGGGAAGAATCAACACGCGACATACCAATCATTATGTTGACCGCGCGGGGCGAAGACACAGATATCGTGACTGGTCTTGAACTTGGCGCGGTCGATTATATTGTGAAACCCTTTAGCGCCAAGGTGCTTGTTGCGAGAGTTCGTAACGCGCTTCGTCGTGGATCAGATGAGCCACCACAACGTGCATCGCACGATCAGATATTGGTGATAGATGACGACCGATTTGAAATTCGTGTGCAGGGCACACCAGTTGATGTGACGGCCAGCGAGTTTCAGATTCTGAAATATCTCGCCTCGCGGCCAGGGTTTGTCCGGACACGTGCGCAGATTATCGAGGCGACACATGGACCACGCGTTGTGATGTCAAACCGTACTATCGATGTGCACATCACCTCTCTGCGAAAGAAACTTGGGCCTGCTGGCGATCTCATTGAGACCGTCCGGGGCGTTGGATACAGGCTTGAGGAAGGTGGTCCATTGTCATCATGAGCGAGCTAGCCCCCACACGCGGGACACTGCTTCGCCGTCTATTAGTGCCAATTGTCGCGTCTGAAGTCATTGTGTCAGGCCTTGCAATCTGGATGGCGTTGTCGTTCACAGACGTGGCTGCCAAGCCGCAATTGATCTGGATTGCAGTGGTGGCGTTGATAGTGGTCATTGCGGCAACCGTCGCGACACTGTGGGTGGTCTGCCGCACCATTGGGCAGCAAGTGAGACGGCTTGCGACTGGTGCCGAGAG
>JABJQE010000014.1 GCA_018663565.1 Phycisphaerae bacterium | reverse complement strand
CGTCTACGAACGTGACCCCTCGCTGCATGATGCTACGCCTCCCCGGTTCGACCAGATGCACTGGGATGATCTATTGGAACTCGACAACGAAGTCGTGCAGGCCAAGGCCGTCAGGCTCGCGAAGCAGCGACAACTTCCATTCCAGGTGACCTCACTGGACGCTCAGCCCGGGACGCTCGTCGGCAATGTCCAGCTTCTCTTGGCCTCGGACCGCCCACGTCATGCATCTTCCTGAACTCGACCGAATCGCCATTGCGGGCGCGACCGGATTGATCGGCCTTGAATTGCAATCGATCCTACGATCGCGTGGCGTCCGGCAGGACGCCATTGAGACAAGTGGCACTATCGAAGCGTGCGAGTTGGCATTCCTGGCCGTCCCGAGTGCCGCGGCGGCCGCACTGGCTGAGACGTTCATTGGCCACGGCGCCACTGTCATTGATCTCTCGGCCGCATCGCGGGAACGAGACGATGTGCCGCTCGTGGTCCCATCGATCAATGGGCACTTGCTCGATACACACCCGAAACTCATCGCCAACCCAAACTGCACTGCCACTATTCTCTCAATCGCCATCGCGCCGCTTCGTACAATTGGCATCAATTCGATACACGTCAGCACGTACCAGGCCATCTCGGGCGCCGGACAAGCCGCCCTTGCAGAACTTGATGGCGATCAATCTGCCACCACGCCGATTCTCGGCGAGCCACTCCAAAACAATGTGTTTCGACACGAATCCGCAGTTGATCCCACAACTGGACGCACCGGTGAAGAGCAGAAACTCATACGCGAATCAAGAAAACTGCTCGATCTCCCAGACATTCCAATTGCGGCTACTTGCATGCGTGTACCAGTGCGGATGGCGCATCTTGAGTCCATCACCATTGAACTTGATCACGCCAGTAGCCGCGATGACGTTACAGAACTACTTGCTTGCGACCCCTGCATCGCCGTACTTGAAAGTGAATGCCCAAGCTCTCGCAAGGCTGAGGGGCTGGATAATGTCCTTGTCGGGCACATTCGAATGAACACGCCAACGAGCGTCTCGCTGGTTGCTGCTGGCGATCAACTTCGGATTGGTGCTGCCCTAAATGCCATTCGAATCGCCGAATGCCTTCCCCACTGATACTATCCATGGCATGAGCAAGCTTGCCGTAACCGTCAATGGACTGAAATTCAAGAATCCATTTGTAATCGGATCGGGGCCTCCTGGAACCAATGCGAACGTAATCAACAAGGCCTTTGTTGAAGGCTGGGGCGGTGTGGTTGCCAAGACGATTAGCCTTGAAGCAGACAAGGTCACCAACGTCGCCCCTCGGTATGCCCGGATGCGAGCACAGGGATCGAAAGAAGTCTTCGGCTGGGAGAACATCGAACTCATCAGCGACCGACCGTTCGAGACGTGGCTCGATGAGTTCAAGGCCATCAAGGATGCGCACCCAGAAGGGATACTCATTGCATCAATCATGGAGGAGTATCGCCGCGATGCATGGATTGAAATTGTCGAGCGGTGTCAAGAAGTTGGCATCGATGCATTTGAATTGAACTTCTCATGTCCGCACGGATTGCCCGAGCGGAAGATGGGCATGGCGATGGGCGAGAATCCAGAGATCGTGGCCGAAGTCAGCAGTTGGGCTATGGAGTCGGCCACCGTTCCAGTGTGGGCCAAGATGACTCCAAATGTGACACATATTGCTGACCCCGGACGTGCCGCGCTTCAAGCTGGCTGTAACGGCCTAGCCGCAATTAACACTATTCTGAGTGTCATGGGGGTCGACCTCAAAACGCTCCGGCCTATGCCGACCGTCGAGGGCTACGCCGTTCCGGGTGGATATTCATGCAAGGCGGTCCGCCCCATTGCCCTTCGCATGGTGATGGAACTGTCTCGCATGCAGACAGCAGACTTTCCAGACGCCACGATCAGTGGTATCGGTGGTATTGAAACAGGGCAGGACGCCGCACAGTTCATTCTGCTTGGCGCGCACACTGTGCAGGTCTGCACCGGGGTAATGATTCATGGCTACGATATGGCGAAGGACATGTGCGAACAGTTGTCTGCCTTCATGGACCAGCATGGGTTTGCATCCATTGACGAGTTTCGAGGCGCCAGTTTGCCCTACTTCACCACCCATGCCGACCTTGTTCGCCGGCAAGCCGAGGCGAAGGCTGCAGCCAAGGCACGTCGCGAAGGCATGGTCGAGAAGGACACACAGTGGGAAGGCGACAAATTTGTCGAACAATCGGATCGCCTGGTTTCCAATGACTAGGTCCTATTCGCCCATCAGACGGAAGATGAATGAGATTGCACCTGCATTGACTTGGAGTATTCGTGTTCTGGCTGCTTATCAACGCGGCATAAACGCCCGCTGATCCCCATCTACATGACGTACCGTATTGACGGCACTGTACTCATACAGATGATGCACACGGTATGAACGGAGAGACGAACGAACCGTCTGTCAATGCGTTGGGTTGCGGGGAATGTAATGACCCCCACCGCCGAGGCCGACGTAGCGACCATCTCGAGCGACAATTTCACCACCTCGAAGAACGATCATGGGCCGGCCCTTGCGGGGCATGCCCTCGTAGCCGTTGTAGTCAACTTGGCTTTCGCTCTGGTCTTGCGTGAACACACCCTCATAGGTTGGATCGTAAATGACCAAGTCAGCATCACTCCCAACTGCAATCTCACCCTTCCGCGGATACATGCCGAATATCTTGGCTGCGTTGGTGCTACACGTGGCAACCATATCCTGCAGGGTGATCCGGCCCATGCACACGCCATACGTGTGAACCAGATCGACGCGTTCTTGGACTCCTGGAATGCCATTTGGAATGAGGGTGAACGCATCACGGCCCATGTCCTTTTGGCCGCTGAAGTTGAAGGGCGCGTGATCGGTGCCAATTGTGAGCATCTGGCCATTTGCCAGCGCATTCCAAAGATATTCGTGCTCTTGGGCGTCGCGGAGTGGCGGCGACATCACGTACTTGGCACCTTCGAAGTCAAGGCGTTCTGCATACGTCTTGTCAAGCACCAGATGTGGCGCGACGGCTTCAACACACACGTTGACGCCGCGATCTCTCGCCTTCATAGCCTGCTCAACCGCTGACTGACATGACGTATGAACGATATACACATGAGCTCCGGTAAGTTCAGCAAAGGCGCACAGGTGACTGACACCATCAGTCTCAACACAGCGTGGCCGAGAGGGTTCATGCCATTGAGGTCCGGTCTTTCCCTCTGCAATGAATCGTTTTTGCATGGCGTCCACAGCCTCTGCATTCTCGCAGTGGGCAGTGATGATGACGCCGAGTTCCTTCGCAATCTCCATAAGTTCGAAGAGCTGCTCATCAGCGATGTCTAGCGCACCCTTGTACGCAAGGAACACCTTGAACGACGCGACACCCTCATTCTCCACGAGATCGCGCACTTGCTGCTTGGCGATTTCATCGAACCTCACAACCGACAAGTGAAAGCTAAAGTCACAGCAAGCCCCCGCTTCTGCGAGTGCCTTCCACTCCTCAAAGGCCGCTTTGGGTTCATCATCAGGGCCAGGACAGATCATCTCGATAAGCGTCGTTGTTCCACCTGCGAGCGCGGCCTTGGTGGCCGAGGCATGATCGTCAATCGCATTGGTGCCCATGAACGGCAGGTGAATATGAACGTGCGGATCGATGAAGCCTGGCAATACGTATTTCCCGGTAGCGTCAATGACTTCAGCGTCTGAGCACTCGAGCGACTCACCGACCTTCGCTATCGTCTTACCCTCAATAAGAACATCTGCAATGCAATCCGAATCGCTGGTGATGACGCGTCCGTTTTTGATTAGCACCGACATTCAGGAGACCTCGCTCAAGCAGATATCAAGCACCTTGCACATGAACTCGCAATCTTCTCGCTGAATGCACATTGGCGGCTTGATACGGAGCACATTCCCAAAGACGCCACCCTTGCCAAGCAGCAGTCCAAGGTCTTTTGCTCTCTCGTGGACCTGGGCAGTCTCCTTTGACGCAGGCGTCTTCTCATCGCGGTCTGTTACAAGCTCCATCCCCAGCATCAGGCCCTGCCCTCGAACGTCGCCAATGATTGTATGCCTTGCTTGCAGATCCTCAAGACCCTGCTTGAGATAGCCACCGACGTCGGCTGCGTGCTGCTGCAACTTGTCTTCGAGAATCACATTGAGCGAGGCAAGACCCTGCGCCATCGAAACCGGGTTGCCGCCATATGTATTGAAATGAAGCCGCTGCTTCATGCAGTCAGCGATATCCGCGCGAGCGACGCAGCATGCCAGCGGGGCGCCGTTACCGATTCCCTTTGCCATTGTGACAATATCTGGCCTGACTCCATGATTCTCGAATCCCCAAAACTTAGTACCTGTACGACCAAAGCCCGTTTGAACCTCATCGCTAATGCACACGCCGCCGTGCGCCCGAATCAATTCATAGACTTTAGACAAGTACCCGTCCGGCAATTCAATTGTTCCACCAACCCCTTGAATCGGCTCAGCGATAAAGGCTGCAACTTCACCTGAAGTGGCATACCGCAAGACATCGTCAACTTCGGCGGCGTATTTGACCCCCGCATCAGGGTCGTCATACCCATACGCCCCGCGATATCGGTCAGGACCCTTGACATGCTTTACGCCAAATCCATGGGGATATGGATACTTCCACGAATGCAAGGCTGTCAATCCCATCGCCTGATTGCTCAGTCCGTGATACGCGTTGCGAAGGGCAAGGATGTCGAAGTTGCCGGTATGAAGCCGCGCCATCAACATGGCGAGCTCATTGGCTTCACTTCCGGAGTTTGTGAAGTAACAGACGCCGAGCCCAGAATCCTTAGGAAAGGTCGACACGAGTTTCTTGCCAAACTCCGCAATATTTGGATTCAGATAGATCGTCGTCGTGTGCTGCAATCGTTCGTTCTGCTCACGCACCGCCTCAACAACCTTTGGATGACAATGCCCCACCGCCACAGTTACGATTCCAGCAATGCCATCGAGATAACGGCGTCCCTTTTCATCAAAGAGCCACTGCATATGCCCTTCGACAATCATGATCGGATCGGCGTAGTACGTCACGAGCGCTGGCGTGAGAAACTCACGCCGCATGTCTAGTACCGCTTCGCGGGTGGGGCCGTCATAGGGCCGTGGTTGGTGATCACATGCAGGGAGATTAGGTAAAGTCATCGTGTCGCTTTCCACGTTGTTCCAGCCATGGCTGGCCCAAGTTGTTTAAATATCCAATACAGCACCATCGCAAGCCCAATGCCAACAAACCAGGCATAGACATAGATCTCATCAAACACGGAAGGAAACAATGCCTCCGGTGTACCTGCTGTTCCCGTCGCTGCGTTGAGAAATCCGGGCACATTTGGCAGCACCGAGAGTACCAAAGCCAACATCGCAGCAATGCGAATCCCTGCGTATTCGCCCTCTGGGTCATACAGAGCCACCGCATTGAGCTTGGTACGGCGAATGATGAAGTAATCGCAAATCATGATCCCGGCAATAGGACCAAGCAACGCGCTATACCCAATGAGCCATACAAATATGTACTCAGAGAGATCACTCATCAGCCGCCACGGCATAATGAGCACGCCAATTGTCGCCGTAATAAGTGCGCCAGATCGAAAACTAATCTTGCGCGGACACAAGTTAGAGAAACCATTAGCAGGGCCAACCACATTGGCTGCAAGATTGGTGGACAATGTTGCAATAAGCACGGCGGCTAATGCAATTACCACGATTGTCGGTGATCCCATGCGAGATACAAGTTCCACCGGGTCCCAGATCGCCTTGCCATACAACACTACAGTTGCCCCGGTGACGATGATGCCCACGAATGAGAACAGTGTCATTGTAGAGGGCAATCCAATAAGTTGCCCAACAGCCTGGTCTCTCTGCGTTCGGCAGTACCTCGTAAAGTCTGGGATCGTCAAACTCAATGTGGCCCAGAATCCGACCATCGCTGTAAGTTGTGGAAAGAAAACCGACCAAAACGACACGTTATCTGGGCGCGATGGCCCTGCTGCGAACAGTTCTGCAGCATTGTCAACTGCAAAGATCGCCCACGTCAGGAGTGCCACGCCACACGCGATTAAGAATGGTGCTGCATACGCCTCAAGCCATTTGATTGATTCAATGCCGGTCACCACGATGGCCAGATGCACAATCCAGAATGCTATGAAGCACAAGAATTGACCGAGCGAGATCCCCAGTACTGGCAACGTATCCACGTCAGTCGCTGGCGAAATCCAGTGGAGCGTCACCAAGATCGAATAAATTGCCGCGCCCCCAATCCAAGTCTGTATGCCAAACCATCCGCAGGCAACGATAGCCCGGGCCATTGCGGGCACGTGGGCTCCCATCGTTCCGAAGCTTGCTCGCGCTATGACTGGAAACGGCACGCCATACTTCGTGCCGGCATGACCATTGGCAATCATTGGCAACAGCACAATGAGATTGCCAAGCAGTACCGTCAGGACAGCTTGCCACCACGTCATGCCCGCAGCAATCATGCCAGCTGCGAGCATATAGGTCGGAATACACACTGCCATACCGATCCACAAGGCGGCAATATGCCACTTCGACCACGTGCGTCGGTCGAGCGGAACTGCCGCAAGATCGGGATTGCTCAGCAGGCTACTCATCCGTCCGTGAGCGGCCCATATGTCTCTGGTCGACGATCGCGGAAGAACTGCCACGTATTCCGGACCTCTTCGATCAGATCCAAGTCAAGATCTGCAATCACGACTTCATCGTTGTCGCGGCTTGCTTCGACCATAATCTTCCCGCGTGGATCACAGAAGTAGGACTGCCCGTAAAACTTCCCGATATTCCACGGCGCCTCAGTGCCAACACGGTTGATCGCGCCGACATAGAACTGATTGGCCACAGCGTGGGCAGGCTGTTCAAGCTTCCAGAGATACTCGCTCAGGCCAGCCACGGTGGCTGATGGATTGAAGACAATTTCGGCGCCAGCCAAACCAAGTGCCCGAGCGCCTTCAGGGAAGTGCCGGTCATAACAGATGTACACGCCGATCTTTCCAGCACTCGTATCAAACACCGGGTAGCCCTCATTTCCGGGAGTGAAGTAGAACTTCTCCCAAAAGCCGGGGTTGCAGTGCGGGATATGGTGCTTGCGGTACCGGCCGAGGTACTCACCATGCTCGTCAATGACGGCAGCGGTGTTGTAGTACACCCCAGTCATCGCCTGCTCATAGATCGGAACAATCAGAATCATTTTGTGCTCTTTGGCGACCGTCTGCATCAACTTAATGGTTGGCCCGTCAGGGACAGACTCTGCCGTTTCATACCACCGCGTGTCTTGCTCAGCGCAGAAGTATGGCCCACTGAAGATTTCCTGCAAACAACAGATCTGGGCCCCTTGCTCAGCAGCCTGAGCAATGAGCGGCAAATGCTTGTCGATCATTGCTTGCTTGATGGCATGGACGTCTGTCGAATCAGACAGGGCATTTGATGCTTGAATCAAAGCGGCTCGAGTAATGCGAGGCATGATTATCCTTTCAAATCAGAACCAGCGACTGACAAGGATGCGACACTCGGTAAAGAACCGCACCGCATCTTCTCCATTGGCATGGAGCGTGCCAAAGAATGAATCTTTCCAGCCGGAGAACGGGAATACCGCCATCGGCGCAGGAACGCCGACATTGATACCAATCATGCCCGCACCAGCTTCAGTTCTGAATCGATTGGCTGCGTAGCCGCTCGACGTAAACATCACGGCCATATTGCCAAATGGCGACTGACGCGTGACGTCGATGGCCTCTTCCAATGTTGCTCGTGGCATGATGGAGAGCACTGGCCCGAAGATCTCATCTTCAGCAAGGCTCATACCTGGCGTCACATCGCCAAAGACAGTTGGCCCCACAAAGCAGTCCCCTGCTGGCATGTCGGCATTGCGGCCATCAAGAAGCAATGATGCCCCGTCATCAACTCCGGCCTCAATCGCCTTGTTCACCCGCTCGCCGCTCGCGGCGTCAATGAGCGGTCCCATGCCACAGTCATTTTCACTTCCAGCATCCGTCTTGATGCCCTTGGCCGCCTCAACAATGGCCGGCACAAACCACTCTGCCGCTTCGCCCACTGGAATCACAACGGATCCCGCAAGGCAACGCTGCCCTGTATTACCACAGGCGGATCCGAGCACGCCGTCGACTGCAGCTTCACGATTGGCATCTGGCATGATGAGCATGCAGTTCTTTGCCCCGCCCATGCACTGAGCTCGCTTGCCGGCTGCGGTAGCAGTTGAATACACCTGCTTCGCCACCGGCGTTGATCCAACGAATGAAACTGCTTTGACATCTGGGT
>JABJQE010000132.1 GCA_018663565.1 Phycisphaerae bacterium | reverse complement strand
TGTGAGCGACGCGGTGCTCAGTGGTGGAACGACTGACCATGGCGGTGTTGTTGCGGTGAGTGATGGCAGCGTGGAGGTGCGTCACTCGCAGATTGAAGCAGGGCAGGCCACGCTCACAGGTGGATTACTGTGGGCGTCGCAGAGCATGACAGTCTTGGAAGACACCATGTGTATCGGGGGCGTGGCGTGGCGAGGCGGCGGCCTCAGTCTGCAGGGTGGAACACTGAGCGGAGTTGATGTGGCGGTGACGGATTGTGTGGCAACTAATGATGGTGGTGGGATGTTGCTTACAGACGTACTTGCCGCCTGGTCCACAACGACCGTGCGACGATGCCAGGCCGAGACTGGTGGTGGGCTGTGGGTACAGGGGGGCGATGTGGCCGCTTCAGAGAGCAGATTCCAGCACAACGAAGCAACTGTGTCGGGCGGTGGTATTGAATCTGTTGGCTTAGGCCTTTCGCTATTGGCGGTCGAAATATGCGCCAATTCGCCGGATCAAGTTGTTGGTGACTATGTCGATCTTGGCGAGAATTCGATTCAAGTAGCGTGCGCCTGCGCGTCTGACTTCGATGGGAACGGCGTTGTGAATATTGCGGATCTGCTCGTAGTGATAAGTGGGTGGGGCGTGTGTGAGATCGGCTGTGAAGGCGATACAAACGGGGACGACAGTATTGATGCTGACGACCTCCTGATGATGATTTCGTTGTGGGGCCTGTGCCTGTGAGTTGAGAGGTGTATCCTCACGACCAATGCGAATTGTTGAATACATTGAGTATGTGGACTTTGAAGTCGGCGGCCCTCCACGAGCAGTCGTGGATCTGACGCGGGTGCTGCAGAAACGTGGCCACGACGTCACGCTCGCTACCACGAGCGTGAAGGATGTGCCTGCCGAGTGGCTCGCTGGCGAAGGCCCGGGCGTATTAGAGATTCCCCGCCCCGCATTGCCTGGCGGGTTCTTTCGGCCTGGTCAACTCGCGGGCCTCCGTGAAGTGTTCAAGAACACCGATGTACTTCAGCTGCATGGTGTGTGGGAACGGCCCAATATGCAGATTGCCGCACTCGCTCGCAAGATGGGAGTGCCGTACTGCGTCAGTTTGCGGGGCATGCTTGATGATTGGTGCATGGCGCAAGGCACGTTCAAGAAGCGGGTGTATCTCTCGCTCGGTGGACGGAAGGTGCTCGAAGGCGCAGCCTTTGTGCACTGCACCGCCGATGCAGAACTTGAGCAATCTGGAAAGTGGTTCCCACGTGGGCAAGGTCGTGTGGTGCCGAATCTTATTGATCTTGAGCAATTCGAAACACTGCCAGGCCCCGAACGTGCCCAGAAGCGGTGGCCGCACCTGGCCGAAGATGGCCCCAACATATTGTTTCTCAGCAGGATTCATGTGAAGAAGGGCATTGAGCACTTGCTTGCCGCTATGCCTCGCATTGCCCAAGTGCATCCGGGTACGCAGCTTGTCATTGCAGGCACGGGCGATGATGCCTATCTCGCATCGATGAAGCGACTCGCCGAACAGCAGGGCGTGGCTGATCGCGTGCACTTCGTTGGGCATGTTGGTGGTGAGGAAAAATTGTCTTTGTATGAAGCCTGCGATCTGTTTGTGCTTCCGACGAGCCAAGAGAACTTTGGCTTTGTGCAGTACGAAGCACTGTCGTGTGGCACGGCAGTTATGACGACCAAACTTGTGGACACATGGCGGGAAATCGTTGGCAGCGGGGGTGGCGTGGCGGTTGATCAATCGGCCGATGCAATTATTGAAGGGATACTTCCATTGCTCGCAGACCGAGAGAAACTTGTCGAGATGGGTCAGCTTGGTCGAGCGTGGGTATTCGATCGACTCTCCATTGAGCGTGTAGCAAGCGGCCTCGAGGCGATGTACCGAGATGCCGCAGCAGAGTAGCGCCGCGCGGCGGCCGTGGAATTTGCGTGATCGACCGGGGTGGCGACTTGTTGCCTTGTGCGGGTTGTACTTCACGCAGGGCTTGCCCTACGGGTTCATGTTTATCACGCTCGCCTCGGTCCTAGCCGGTGAAGGGCGAACCCCCGCTGATATTGGCGGACTTCTTGCGATCGCGACGTTGCCATGGGCATTCAAGTGGGTGTACGGCCCGGTGATAGATCGCTTTGGTTGGCCATCGATGGGTCGCCGGCGCCCGTGGATTTTGATTGCGCAGTGTGGCATGGTGCTCGCGCTTGTGGTGCTTGCCTTTGGCCCTGATCCACTTCACCACGATACTTTTCTTGCGGTGGGCTTGTTCTGTATGAGCGCCTGTTCGGCGCTTCAAGACGTATCAGTTGACGCGCTCGCAGTGGACTTGTTGCGTGAAGAGGAACGTGGCCGCGTAAATGGATTCATGTATGGCAGTTCGTACATGGGCAATGCGCTTGGCGGGGCAGGGATGGGGTCGATTGTGGCGGCCACCGATCTCCGAGTTGGCTTTGCGGTCATTGCATGCGCGGTGGCTGCTGTCATGCTGCTTCCACTCTTTCTCCGCGAGCACCGAGGCGAACGATTATTGCCGTGGATGGCAGGCGAGGCCTCACCGCAATCGCCAGCGCTTGCTGATTCGGCAGTGACCGTGATGCGGCGGCTCATTCGAGCATTTACGCTTCGATCGACCCTCGCATTGGCGGCCGTTGCGATTTTGCTGAGTCTTCCAAGTGGTTTCTTGACGGGGTATTCCACGGTACTCATCGTGGATGAACTCGGATGGGGCGTGGAGAAGAACGCCACGTGGACTGGCATCGCTACGTGGGCTGGATTGGGCGGTTCCATCGGAGGAGGATTTCTTGCCGATCGTGTGGGACCGCGGCGAATGGCGTTGCTGGCTGGATGCGGTCTCGCCTTGTCGTACTTGGTTTTTGCCGACGCGAGAGGCCTTTGGCGATCGGATTCATTCATTGTTGGAATGATGGTGGCAGAGGCGTTCTTGTCGGGCGTGTTATTTGTCTCAATCTTCGCATTGTGCATGCAAGTGTCGTGGCCACTTGTTGCGGCGACACAGTTCACTGCGTACATGGCGCTCTTGAATCTCTCGCGTACACTCGGGCAAGGATTGACGGTAGAAGTCGCAGACCTCGTGACGTTCCAGGGCGCCTATGTTGTCGCTGCAGGCTTGCAACTGTTGCCTTTGCCGCTCCTAGCGATCATTGATCCCCATCAGGCCAGAGAGGTGTTAGGCGCAGGTCCGTCGCTGCGAAGTGGCCTCTAGCTCGACCCTTCTCGCATGCGGTCAAGGCTCTCGGGGAAGGGGAATGTCGCGAACGCACCGGTTGGAGCAACTTGCCACATGGGTAGCGATGGGTACACGTCGCCGCGATACCCCGAGTTGTACATCCCGCGAAGTACGTGCTCGAACGGTGGCTCTTCGCCGGTCTCGTCGACGAGTCGGTTGGAGGCTGCGCCAAGGAATGACACACTCGCGACTGGCTGCCGATCAATGCGACCCTGGAGCATCTTGGACACTGTTCTGAATCCATGGTCAAAGTGATCAAGTGTGAAAGAACTCTGTCCTCGAGGTCGCAGGATTGCGAGGATCAACATGCTGTCGAGGTCAAACTTCAAGACATATGGTTCACGATCGCCGCGGCCATGGAGCGAGGCTGACTCTTGGAATACGCGGGCGTAGGATGTGGCCGATTCAATCGTCCACTGGCTCGTCGTGACCATCTCAAGCAGCGTCCCAATGATGCCACGTGAGTTGTCTTCGTCATTCATGCCACAGATCACGGTTCGGTAGCGGCCAGCGAGCACGTCCCGCAGGAGGCTCTGTCCCCATTGGATACGGATATCCCCGCCGCCAAGATGAGCCTCGCGTGGGTCGTGTCCGGGCAAGAGCACGATTCGGTCGCTTCGGCGGTCGGCCTCCATGAGGCGGTCACCATCACCGGCGTAGAGTTGGGGGCGTTGTGAGGTGCTTTTTGTAGACATCGGTATTGAACTCCGCAAGGTGTGTCGTATCGTGAGGAGGATACTGTGCCCACGCTGGGCGGTGCGGCTATCGCTTCAAGATGCGTTCAACGGGGTATTCTGTAGCAAGCCGCTCCAAGGCGGTTCTGCCAGGGAAGGGCCAGCTGCATTGTTCAAGAGACATCCGAAATCGAGCCAGCCGGGTACCACAGATCCCGAGATTGCCAAGGATCGCTTCTCGTCTGCTTTGCCGATGTGGGCGAAGATCGTTGTGCCCGTACTGCTTGGCCTCTCTGCTGTACTCAACATTACTGCGCTCCTGCCAGGCGTGCCCTTTCTCAAAATTGACTCATTTTTGATGTCGAGCCTTGCTGGCGACTATTCGATTCTCAAGGTTGTTCAACTGTTATGGACTCATGGCTTGTACCCGCTGGTCCTGCTGGTTGTGGGTTTCTCGATCCTATTCCCCCCGCTCAAGATTGTGTTGGCTTCGATCAGCATGTATCGCCCCATGACGAGTCATGGCCGGGAACGGCTCTTGTCGGCCCTCGGGCATTTGGGGCGATGGAGCCTGCTCGATGTTTTTGTTTCGCTCCTTCTACTCTTTGTATTGAGCAAAGAGGCTTTTGTTGGCGTCGATGTCAAGTACGGGTTGTACTGCTTCCTCAGCGCGATCATCTTGAGCATGTCGGCCGGGCTGATCCTGCATGAATTTTCCCGCCGCGCAGGCCCGCGAGAAAGACTTCCTTCCGACAAGATTCGCCCACTTATTGTCTATGCTGGCTGGCAAGGAGTTGTTGCCACGGCGCTTGCATCAATTGCAATCGTGGTGATTTCGTTTGCGTTCTTTCGGCCAATGTTTCAGGTCGATAAATTTGGTTTGGCGAGCAACATCTGGTCACTCAAGGGTGGCATTACGTTCTTGTTTACCGACGAGCTGCAAGTCTTTGCCATTGTGATGTTTTTGTTTCTCGTGGCCGCACCAATCCTGGTCATGCTGATGTTGCTCGTATCGCTGTATGTTCCTCTGCCACATCAGTGGCGACGACGTTGTTATCTGATCATGCGTTATGTCAGCGAGTGGAGCATGCTCGATGTGTTTTCGCTTGCACTCGTGATGTATT
>JABJQE010000131.1 GCA_018663565.1 Phycisphaerae bacterium | reverse complement strand
CTCAAGCCCAAGTCGGCCGCCCCGGATCCGGTTGAGAGGGAGTCTCTAGAGGCCGTGTGGATCCGGCTCGTCAAGATGGCCAAGAGCCAAGCTGCGAAGGCAACGTTTGAAGGCGTCGAGCCTGTTCGATTTGAAGGCGACAGCGTGGTCGTTCGATCATCTGGCGCCCCAATGCCACGTGGTCTGCTCGATCGAATTGCGAAGCGGCTTTCGGATGCTGTTGGTCGCGGCGTGAAAGTGGATGCCGATACGCCGGTGAAGGCAGCTCCCATACGGCGTCAGCGTGGATCATCAACCGATGTAGATGATCCAAGAGTTGATCTCGCCAAGGAATTGTTCGATGCCTCAGTGATCGACGTTCGGAAACATGAACACCAGGAGGAACGTGATGTTTGAGGGACTCAAGAATATGGCGGGCATGGCCTCGCTGATGAAGGACTTGCCCAAGATGCAGCAGCGCATGGAGGAGGTTAAGAACTCTCTTTCTGAACTTCGTGTCGAAGCGACGTCCGTTGGAAACCAAGTCCGCGTCGTGGCATCAGGGGCGATGGAGATTCTTCAAGTCGATGTGGACTCTTCGGCGACCGATGACATCGGTCCACTCGTTCGCGATACTGTGAATACCGCCCTCGAAATGGCGAGGAATGAAGCCCAGCGGCGATTGGCCGAGGCTGCCGCCGAGATGGGCTTGCCGATGCCGCCGGGTGGGCTGAGTCTCCCAGGAGGGATGTGAGTTGGGTCTTTCTGGCGGGTATCCCGAACCAGTCGAGCGGCTCGTTGAGTGTTTTCAGCGAATGCCAGGAATTGGCCGCCGTACTGCGACTCGGCTGGCCTTCCATATGTTGAAAGCCCCAGTTGAAGAATCGGAGTCACTCGCCCATGCACTCCATGATGTAAAGGGCAAGGTGGCGTGCTGCGAAATGTGCTGGCAACTCACCGACGTGCAGCCGTGTCGTATCTGTGCTGATTCAGAGCGAGATGCCGGATGCATATTGGTTGTGGAGCAGCCGCGCGACCTTATGAGTATTGAAGCAACGGGGCTGCACCGGGGCGTGTATCACGTCTTGACCGGACGCCTTGACCCGCTTGGCGGCGTCGGTCCAGACGACATCACAGCCGCCGCCTTGCTTGGACGTGTGAATGATCCGGACCTCAATGCGAGGGGTGTGGTGGTCACAGAGGTTATTTTGGGGCTGAGTCCGACGCTTGAGGGTGACACGACCGCTCATTATCTTGCCGAGTTGTTGGGGCAGCAGGGCGTACATGTCACGCGGCTTGCCCGAGGCCTTCCGACGGGTTCCTCGCTTGAGTTTGCCACGCCTGCAATGCTCGCTGACGCGCTCTTGGGCCGGACCTCACGCGACGACTAGCACATTCGTGTCCTTCTGATGAGACCTCGCGGGTAGGATGACACTCATGGACATGCGTTTCGACACACGACAGCAGGCAGGGCTTGGGCAGCATCAGAAGATGAGCCCTCGGATGATCCAGTCAATGGAGATTCTGCAGTTGCCCATTCAAGCCTTGCAGGAACGTATTGACCAGGAACTCGAATCGAATATCGCCCTTGAGGTAGACGAGCATCTTGCCAGTAGCGAACGGGTTGATGAGCCAGAGATTGAGAGCGAGGAACTTGTCGTCGGCGAATCGGACACCACGGGGGATGGGGCCGATGACTTTGAGCGTCTCGCGAGCATGGAGAGGACGTACCGCGAGGCCTTTGATAATGAATATTCGTTTTCAAGTTGGTCCTCTGCTCGAATGTCTGGTGAGCGTGATCGCAAGATGGATGCGATGGCCAATATCAGCGCGGCGTCAGACAACCTCGTCGACCAGGTTTTGCACCAGTGGTCATTTGCAGATGTTTACGATGCAATCGGTCAAGCGGGGAAAGTGCTGATTGGCTATCTCAATCCAGATGGCTTGCTCGATCGCTCGATCGAGGACATTGCCGCATCTGAAGATGACTCCTCACTTGACGATCTGCAATTGGCTCAGCAAGTGCTGCAGCGACTCGTTGAACCAAGTGGGATTGGTGCATCGACGATTCAAGAGTGTCTTCTATTGCAGGTTGACGCGTGGCAAGCACGAGATGG
>JABJQE010000130.1 GCA_018663565.1 Phycisphaerae bacterium | reverse complement strand
TCAGAAGGCCTTCCGTTGTCTTATGAAATCGGCAGTTTGCCCAGTTATGGCATGCTGAGCGATCCAGGCGCCGGAGCCATCAACTCGGCTCCATACACGCTTGTTGACCTTGGAGACCATGTTATCTACACGCCTGATTCAGGCTACCTTGGCGGCGATGGTTTCAACTATCGCACGACAGATGGTGTGTACTCCGACGTGGCAATCGTCACCATCGAAGTTGGTGCCATTCCGAATCCTGATGACTGCAGTCAAGCAGTCCCGTTACCGAACGGCATGTGGGACTTCAGCACGATTGGCGCCACGACGGACGGCGACTCGCACAGCGAGTGTGAATTCGACGGCCAGACCTATCACGACATCTGGTTCACATATGAAGCATGTGCTGATGGCAGTTTGCTCGTGAGTACATGCAACGCTGCTGACTACGACACTGACCTCGTGTTGTACGACCGCGATTGCCAAGGCGCCATGCTCGCATGCAATGACGACACTACTGGGTGCGCTGGCTACACGTCAGAGATAGCCATCAACGTGACCATGGGCGACATCGTACTGATCCGCGTAGGCGGCTGGAACGATGGCGATCAAGGCACCGGTACGCTGACCATTGCAGGCCCGGAAGGTGACTGTGGTGGCGAGCCATGCCCTGGTGACCTGAATGGCGATGGTGGTGTCAACGTTGATGATTTGCTTGAGGCCGTTAGTGGTTTCGGGACGATCTACGACGTCAATGACATCTTGCTTGTCTTGGAGAATTACGGCAGCACCTGCTGAGTAGCTCTACAACCTGTTTCTCAACGCAACGCCCCCAACCATTTCTTGGTTGGGGGCGTTGTTGCGTACCGGTCCCCCCAACTCCTCAAATGTCGGTGCGGTCCCTCATTAACCCTACAATGCCACGCTCGCATGCCTCAGCCCCCCACCAATCTCACTCGCGCCGGACTCATGCTCGAGCCGAGCCTGCCGGTCTGCCAGCAAGACCTGCCACTTGACCGGTACGACGAGGCATTCCGGCCCTATGCCGAGGAATACCTCTCGCTACCAGATCGCACCCCAGAACGGGTATTGCCCTGGCTCGACCGGTACGTGCTCCCAGCACTTGATCACTTTGGTGATTCGCTTCTCCTCCTGGCGCACTTCTACATGGGCGGCGAAATTGTCAAACTTGTCGAGCGATATGGCGGAGCGGTTGCAGATAGTTATGTGCTTGCCATGCAAGCTCGCTTGCAGCCCACCAAGCGAGTGATTGTCGAATCAGCCGTGCACTTCATGGCAGAGACGGTTGCGATCCTTGCAGAAGATGATCAGGATGTGTGGATAACCAACCCACGCGCCGGCTGCACCATGGAAATGATGGCCAAGGAACGCGTTGTCGCCCCGATTGCCTCGCAACTGAGTGACCGATATGGCGACTCCATTGCCACAATTGCCTACATGAATACGTCTGGGCATCTCAAAGCACTCGCTGGGCGAACCGGCGGCGCCGTCTGCACAAGTAGCAACGCGCACCATGTGACCGAGTCCATCATGGAAACGGCCGACAAAGTCTTCTTCGTGCCCGACGAACATCTCGGAGCCAACACTGCCCATCGCCTCGGCCTCGATCCGAGCGAGTGCGTCGTCCTACCCGATCCACGCTCGATGCCACGAGATTTCGAACTCAGCGATATTGATGGCGGACTCGAGCGACTCGACCAAGCCAAGATGATCATCTGGGGCGGGTTCTGTGGCGTACACACCGTGTTTACAACCGAGCAAGTGACGTGGTGGCATGGCCAAGGCTGGCAAGTGCATGTACACCCTGAATGCCCGCTAGACGTCGTCCAAGCCGCCGATGGCTCGGGCAGCACGAAGTACCTCTGGGCACTCATATGCGATGCCCCAGCGGGCAGCAAGATTGCAATTGGCACCGAAGGACACTTCGTCCGCAACGCCATCGACCAGGCTGCTCCGCGCGGCGTTGAAGTACGCCATCTCGCTGATGTACCTGGAGGCATGGCCGCCGGATGCGGCTGCGCCACAATGAGCCGCAATGACCCCCCCCATCTCGCGGGCATGCTTGATTTGCTTCGCCGCGGTGAAGCGCCGGATATCAACCGGGTGCTCGCCGGAGATAGCGTGAATGAAACTACAGGATTGCGAACACGCCTATGCCACAAGGACCGCGACGTGCTTCGGGCTGATGCAACGATTGCCCTCGAACGCATGATTGAAATCACTGAGTCTGCTGCAGGAGCGACGCGATGATGAGCGGGCACGCCATACAACACGACACGTTAGCCACCGGCGTGTCGGCGGATCGAATCGCAAGAATGTCATTTGATGTGGTCGTCGTTGGATGCGGAGCTGCAGGCGCAAGCTGCGCACTTTCTGCGGCCGCTCGCGGACTACGCGTCGCGATGATTTCGAAGGGCTCGACTGCAGACACGAATACATCATGGGCACGAGGAGGCGTTGCAGCCGTACTTGGAAACGACGACACGTTTTCTCAACATATTGATGACACCCTGACGTGTGGTGGTGATCTCTGCGACACAGCGGTCGTGCAAGCAGTCGTTGAAGGTGGCCCAGCAGCCATTGAGCGACTCATTCAATACGGCGCAGCCTTTGATCGCTCTGCCGAAGGGCACCTAGAACTCGGCCGTGAAGGCGGGCACCACACACACCGCATTGTCCATGCCTCTGGTGACGCGACAGGTCCAGTCGTACAGAATTCACTATTGCAGGGTGTAGCAAATGAACCGGCAATCGCTCGCTTTGACAACGCGTTTGCGCTTGACGTTCTGATGGACGACTCCAGAGCAGCCTGCGGCCTTCTGGCTCGGCTCGACGGTGGCCAAGTCGTGGCCTTTGAGACCTCGCAAGTCGTACTCGCCACAGGCGGGGCAGGCCAACTCTTTCGGGAGACTACCAACCCCGTTCTTGCCACCGGCGACGGCCTGGCCATGGGCCTGCGACGAGGTGGTCTCGTACGCGACATGGAGTTCTATCAATTTCATCCAACGTGCCTGTACATCGCGGGCGCCGCGAGGGTATTGATTAGCGAGATTGTCCGCGGAGGTGGTGGCATCTTGCGGGATCGCCACGGCGAGCGATTCATGCAGAACGCTCATCCTGATGCCGAACTGGCGCCGCGTGATGTCGTAAGCCGCGCCATCACAACGCGGATGGCTGAACTTGGCGACACAAATGTGTTCCTTGATCTGTCCGAAGTCGACGGCAATCCACATACGCTGTATCCGGGCATCAGCAGAACATGCCACGCCTTCGGCATCGACATCGCAACCGATCCCGTCCCAGTCCGCCCGGGCGCCCACTACATGATCGGCGGACTCAAGACGGACCTTGACGGCCGCACAAGCATCCCTGGGCTATGGGCTGTTGGCGAATGTGCAAGTTCGGGCTTACATGGCGCCAACCGAATGGGATCAAACTCCCTCCTTGAAGGACTGGTCATTGGCCACCGATGCGGCCAGGTCATCTCACCCACACCAATTGACCACTCGTGGCGACCACAGAAGAGTCCCCCGAACTCTGACAATGTTCGACTCAATCTCACGGACCTGATTTATTCGATGAAGTCTCTGATGTGGCGACACGCGGGGGTTGAGCGAGACGCCGCTGGCCTCGCCGCAGCGAGCGAGCAATTAACGTACTGGTCCGAAGTCACTGACGAACTTTCACCAGCAACTCCACAAGCGTGGGAACTTCGCAATATGCTTCTGATTGCCCGGGCCATCGTCATGTCGGCCGCAACGCGCCAAGAGTCTCGCGGCGCTCAGTACCGAACTGACTTCCCCGCGATGAATGACGCGGCCACGCACACCGAACTACGTGTGCAGCGAGACGCAGGCGGGAGAGGCCAACTTATCTGCGAGCGAATTGCAACTACTCACACTGCCGGAGCGGGCGTGTGAGCAATGCTCCGCAGGTAGCTAGCCCTCCGGCCAATCAGGGTTCAATCTTGCAAACGTGGTGGCCGCTTGCTGCGAGTTGGCTGCTCATGGGAATCGAGC
>JABJQE010000129.1 GCA_018663565.1 Phycisphaerae bacterium | reverse complement strand
GGGCTTGAGCACAAATGTGTTCCCACACGCAATTGCCATTGGCCACATCCACATCGGAACCATGATGGGAAAATTGAATGGCGTAATGCCCGCGCACACACCAAGTGGCAATCGCTCCATGGTGCTGTCGAGCGGAATGTTTTCTTCACGTTCACGGCTAAATGAGCTCGACACCGCAATTCGCGGCAACGTCCGCCCCATCATCAACGATGGCGCGCCGCATGCGTACTCAATGCAGTCAATGCCGCGCCGCACATCACCACGAGCCTCTGGAACATTCTTGCCGTGCTCCATCACGATCAAGTCGGTGAGCTCATCAAAGTGGTTCTCAAGAACCTGCTTGTACGCAAAGAGCACCTGGCACCGCTCGCCAACTGGAGTTTGGGACCATGCGGGAAAGGCCGCGGCCGCTGAAGCGACTGCCGCGTCAACTGCAGCGCCGCCGTCCAGCGGCACCTCGGCGAGCACTTCGCCGGTGGCTGGGTTCACATTGGCAAAGGTGTCGCTCGACCCCATCGCCTCAACGCGAACGCCATCGATGATATGAACGGCAGGAATACTCGGCATTGAATTCATCTCCTCAAATCAGGTTCGCGGCCATATGAAGGCCGGACGGCCTGCGATTAGCCGCGATACACACAACTACTGGTGCAGGTCTCATGCACAGTGATTGACTCAAGCATTGTCAATTGTGGCTTGAGGCGATCCCACACCCAGACGGCAAGCATCTCACTGGTGGGATTCTCAAGGCCTTCAATCTCATTCAACACATAATGATCAAGCCGCTCTTCAAGCGGTTTCCAGGCTGCAGAAATATCGCCGTAGTCAATCAGGTAGCCCTTCTTCGGATCAACAGGTCCGGATACAGCCACATCAATCTTGAAAGAATGCCCGTGCATTCGCCGACACTTATGCCCCTGGGCAAACGTGGGCAGCCAGTGCGCAGCCTCGAATCCAAACGTCTTGACTAATTCAATCTGCATGATCCCGCACAGGATACACCAGCAAAGGCAATCGACCGAGAACCAAACAAACTGATCTGCGTACAATGGAGATGATGAACTCCTGCTTACCGCTCGTATTGGTCTGCCTCAGCCTCATTGGCTGCAGTGCACCACATGAACCGGCACCAACTCCAGAACAACAAATCGAGAACCCACTCACGATGCCCACCATCTCGAAAAGCGGATTCGACCTCACGCCACCCACTGAGTCCGCCCACGCCGAGATGCTTGAGCCGCTCAGTGCTGACATCATTGAGGTCACACAGCGAGCAGGTACGGAAGCAAGGTTCTGCGGCACACTACTGGACAACAAACAAACCGGCACCTATTCGTGCGTGGTCTGTGGCCTGCCATTGTTCTCAAGTGAGCACAAGTACACCTCCGGCAGTGGATGGCCAAGCTTCTTCCAGCCGTTTGACGAAGACCACGTGGCCCGCATCGAAGATCGATCACACGGCATGTCTCGCATTGAAATTGAGTGCGCTCGGTGCACATCGCATCTCGGCCATGTGTTTTCAGATGGTCCGCCACCCACTGGTGATCGGCACTGCCTGAATTCCGCCTCGCTCGTGTTCCACGAAGCAGGCGCTGACCAACCAGAGCAGATGAAACCAATGACAACCGAAACCGCTTACTTCGCCGGCGGCTGCTTCTGGGGCATCGAGCATTACTTCCAGCAAGGACCCGGTGTGATCGACGCTACAAGTGGATACATGCAGGGCAACGATACTGAAGCGACTTATGAGGCCGTGTGCTCTGGCACAAGCGGACATGCTGAATCAGTCAAGGTTGTATTCAACCCGAAAGAGATCTCGTTTGAGGAACTCATCGGAGCGTTCTTTCGCATGCACAACCCAACCGAGGTTGACAAACAAGGGCCGGATGTCGGTTCGCAGTACCGCTCCGGGATTTGGTACACCTCTCCGCTTCAACAGGAGATCGCCACCAAAGCCATCGAGTCACTGGCCACTTCCGACCAATACGCTGCGCCAATTGCAACTCAAGTTGAACCAGCCGCCACGTTTTACCCCGCTGAGACCTATCACCAGGACTATGTCGCCCGAACAGGCCGAGCCTGCCATATTGCAGATCCATGGATAAACACAAAACAAATCGACCACAGCGATTGACACACCCGTGCCACTCATGGCACACTAACCCAGACAGGAGACAACAAACATGCGTACTTTCATTGCATTGACCCTCACCACCGCAGCAGCAGCTGGCCTCGCTGGCTGTGACACCCATGCCGGAACCGACGCCCTCATCGGCGGCGGCGCTGGCGCAGCAAGCGGCGCCTTGATTGCCGGCCCAGTCGGCGCAGGCGTCGGCGGTGCCATCGGCGCTACAACCGGTGCCCTGATCGGCAACCAACAGGACAAGCAGGAAGGCAAAGGAATCGAGT
>JABJQE010000128.1 GCA_018663565.1 Phycisphaerae bacterium | reverse complement strand
CCGCGACGTACTGACTCGCCATCAATAATCGTGCTGAGAGGTCCGTCCGAGCTTCGAATGGCCAGTCGCTTACCCAGCGGGTTCAGGGTCTCGGTATACACACCTGGTGCGACAAGGACATCATCAAAATTACTTGCCGACTTGACGGCCTCTTGAATCGTCTCAAAGTCGAAGCCGCCACCAGGCCCAACCGTAATGGTTGCTGCAGAGGTAGTTCCAACCACTGCCATGATGCCAAGCAGCACCCATCGCCATTGAATAGACATATTACCCACTCCTAAATGTATGCCCCCAGACGCACTATGCCCTGAAGTCGTCAGACTCCAAAAATAGACTGCACGACACTCCAACTCAAGCACAAACCAAGTTCATCCCACACATTCGATCGAAATCCGCTTGTACCGTGTGTGACATGAGCACCCTAATGGGCCATCAGCCACCATATATTGCGTTGAGAATGGCAAAAATGCACATCTCCCTACTTTGGATTGCCTTTGTGCTCGTACCAATCGCGGGCCCACTACAGCATATTGGCCTTCTTCTTCTCGGCGTAGCCGGGGTTCTCGGCCTGCCTGCTTTCTACCACCAGCGACGATTGATCCTAGCCCGCCCTGCCGTGGTGCTGTGGCTGAGTTGGTGGCTTCTGGCCTTCCTGTCACTCTTGTGGTCACCAGATCCCAAGCATGCTGTGCTTGATGGTGTATGGGGGCTTCTCGCGATACCAGCGATGGCACCAATCCTCTCGCGGCCTCGACTCTGGATGTGGCCGCTTGCATTGGGCGTTGCAGCGCAGGCTACCGTGCAGATCACAGCATGGAGCGGGCTCATCGCGACTTGGCACATCTGGGGTGGCAACGCGAATGGTGGCTTGCACTCGTATCCGCCATATGTTGGCCTCTGGGCATTCGTGGGCCTGATGATGAGCTGCGCATTGATGGTGAACATGCCGTCAAGAACGTGGCGTATTGTCGCCTGGATTCTTGCCGTGATCGCAACGATCAGCATTGTGCTCACCGTAAACCGATCGAGCTGGGCAATTGCCATCGGTGGGCTATTCTTGTTGGCGATGCGATGGGCATGGTCCGTACATCGACCACGCGGCCAGTGGGTCGCCTCGGCCGCCGCGCTGCTCACGCTTCTTGTCATTCTGACAGTGAGCTTTGCGCAATTCAACATGGACACCAAATTTGAACTGGCCCGGCATAATGCCGGAGTACTTGTCGTCGATACATCAGTACCACCACAAGATCAAGCATCAGCAACAACCGCGCCCACTACGACCCCGCACTCCGATCGCGACCAAGGATCACAGACGCAGCATTCGCCAATCGTCTCAACTCGCCGATTTGACACAAGCGCCGGCAAACGAATCCTCTGGTGGAATGCAGGCTGGCTCTTGCTTTGTGACCGCCCAGTCGCAGGACATGGCGCCGGATCAATCCGACGATCATTGGCCCACCTGGAAGCTGAACTGCCATCAGAATGGGGCGCGGGTGTCTCCGGGTTTATCACGTTCAACCCGCACGCCTCACTAGTCGCTACCGCAATTGAACAAGGTGGAATTGGCGTTGCCTTGCTGCTGAGCGTCGCGCTCATTGTGGCCGTGTCCAGTTGGCGTCGCGGCCGCGGGAATAGTGCGCTGATTGGCCTAGGCCCAGCCTGGATCGGCCTGCTGCTCTTCAGTTTCACCCACGCCGTATTGCTCGAGCCATACACATCAGTGCTGGTCTCGATTCTGCTCATGGCATCATTGCCGCCCAGAGCAGCTCGTCCATCCCGATAAGGGACTACATCCAAGAGCTGCAATAGGCGCCCCAACCCTCTTAGCGGCCGACCGACCAACATCTGCTCGAAAGCGAGGTGCTGTGTCGCCTTGTCCCGCATCTTTTTTCGTCATAGCAAATCCTCCCCGCTGCGTCCGCTAGCATACGCAATACAAGGGGCGATTAGCTCAGTTGGCTAGAGCGCTTAGTTTACACCGAAGAAGTCACTGGTTCGAGTCCAGTATCGCTCATGAAACAAGGCCGCGCAAGCGGCCTTGTTTCATAGAGCAGGCCAAGCCTGCGGTAGCCTGATCACCTGCGAGTACTCCCCGACGAACCAAACATCGACTTAGACCAGCGCCGGACTCGACCTCGATGCCCACATCGCCGGCGCTGAGGGTCCGCCCAACACCGACACCAAATGATCACTGAATCATTCTGCGATTGACTATCCTCATAACCATGACACTACATTCCACACTGATCGCGGTCTCAGTTGGGTACGCCACTCTCATACTCAGTGCATGCGCTCCTGCATCAAAGCCGATCTTCAACGGCAAGGATCTCAGCGGGTGGACGATAGTTGGGGGCGGGGCGACGTATCGGGTAGAGGATGGTGATATTGTTGGGACACGTGGTCCCGGACCCAACACGTTCTTGCGAACTGATAAGGCCTATGGCGACTTCGTACTAGAACTAGAATTCAAGTGGGACGAGCCGATCAACTCGGGCGTACAGTTTCGCTCACGTCAACGCGACCGTGATGGACGCGTCACCGGGTATCAATGTGAGCTCGATCATTCCGATCGGCGCTGGACTGGCGGCATTTATGACGAGGCGGGTCGCGGATGGCTAGCGCCGCTTGGCGATATGACCGGCGACGAGATTGTCGACGTCAACGACTTACTCGCAATGGCCGCGGTGCCGGATATTCATCAGTGGAGCACACTGCGGATCGAAGCTGTGGGCGACAGACTGCAAACGTGGGTCAACGGTATTCCGTGCGCGGACCTCGCAGACAGTCAAGACGCCGAGGGCTTCATAGCGCTGCAAGTCCATGGAAGCAAGGACCCTGGACAGGTGCGG
>JABJQE010000013.1 GCA_018663565.1 Phycisphaerae bacterium | reverse complement strand
GGTTCAATGCCAAGGTCGAGCAGCCGGAAGATTGAGCCGATCGTGTCCTTCGCATGCACGGTGGTGTAGACCAAGTGCCCGGTCATGGATGCTTGCAAGGCCACGGTTGCGGTTTCGATGTCCCGAATCTCGCCGACGAAAATCACGTCAGGGTCTTGCCGAAGGACCGACCGAAGCACGCTATGGAAGGTGGTGCCCTGCGCGTGATCAATCGGAATCTGTGTGCATCCATCGAGGTAGTACTCAACCGGATCTTCAATGGTGATCGCATTGCGTTGTTCAACGTCAATCTCACGCAGGCACGAATACAGCGACGTCGTCTTGCCAGAGCCGGTCGGGCCGCAAGCAAGCAACAGGCCTGCATCACGTGTGGCAATCGTGCGAAGTTTGTCGTACATCCATGAATTGAGGCCCAATTCATGCAGTCTGCTCGGGCTGTTGCTCGCATCAAGTACTCGAATGACAAGCTTTTGTCCGTGTACCGAGGGCGTCAAACTCACGCGGTAATCAACACGCCGCCCTTTGATGGACACCGAGAAGTGGCCATCTTGGACCTGGTTCTTCTGGCTTGTCTCGATTTGGCACAAGATTTTTACGATGCCGAGGAGTCGCTTGAAGATTTGCTTTGAGAATTGCACCGCCGTAATCATCGACCCGTCGACACGGAGCCGGACAACGCACCCCTCAATGCGGGGCTCGATGTGCAAGTCGGTTGCTCGTGTCTTGAATGCGGCATGAAGCAACTTGCGAAATGCTCGCGTGCCTTCAGCGCCTTCTTTGTCGCGGCCTGTGTCAAGCCCGCTTGAACTTGCTTGGTGCACGGTGACGCCTCGGTTATCAACGAGACTGATATCTGCTTCTCCAAAGCCCCGATCTTCGCCCGTTTCGATGATCTCTTCGAGTCGTTTTTCCCAGTCGGTCTGGGAGACCTTGGCGACTTCGGCTTGCAGGTCGACATCGAGCGTGTCGAGATCAGGCGGGAAGAGGTCATCGCTGGCCGGGCCACTCGGTTCCATATCAGCAAGGGCAAGAGCTTCTTCTGGGTTGATGAACGTAATGCGGGTTCGACCAATCCGGATGACATCGCCGTTGGCAAGCGGATCTTCAGTTACGGCGTTTTTGTTGAGCGTTGTGCCATTGCGAGAGTCCAGATCGCGAATCCGAAAGCCATCTGATGTCGGTTCAATGACACAGTGGTGCCGGCTCGCTTGGGTATCCTTGATAACCAGCGTGTTGTCATCAGCTCGGCCGACCGAAATCGGCTTGTCGGTCAATTCGAACCGCCGCCGTCCTTGCTTTGTCTTGACCTCGATCTGCGGCATCGGTGACCTCGCCCCCCTAGAAATGGAATTGATGCCGGTCGGTGGGCTTGACACGACGCCAGTTGCGTAGACTCAGAGGTTCTCATACTAACTCGGAAGCGTCTAGCAGTGGACTTTTTGCCACCGACGTGATTGAATGTCCAGTACACATGCGATTGCTACTCACACTGATCCCGATGATGCTTGCCCAAGTGGCAGCTGCGGAGACTATTCGGGTGCCCGCTGATCACCGGACGATTCAAGCCGCGGTGGATAGTGCTCAGCCAGGTGACCGTGTGATCGTCGGGCCGGGGACCTACCGCGAAGCGATCGAGATGACGGGGAAGCCCATTATTCTGGAGGCTGAAACAGGTCCCTCGCGGACTGTTGTTGATGCCACGGATCTCAATGCTCCGGCACTGACCTGCATAGGCTCAGCGAGCGAGTCTGTGGTTATTCGAGGATTTCGGTTTACGGGGGGCAGCGGGGACCCGTCGCGACACGGTAAGACTGCCACGGTCGGTGGGGGGCTGGTGCTCCGAGGCTGCTCCCTGCTCATTGAGAATTGCCGCGTGATTGGGAATGTAGCGACCTATGAGGGCGGTGGTGTCTGGGCCGCAGAGCACGCGACACCACGCTTTGTCCGGTGCATCTTCTCGTTTAACCGAGCCGAGCGGGGTGGCGGCGTCTCTTTGAATGACAGCGAGGCCACGTTCGTAGACTGCCGATTTGTTTCAAATACGGCCCTATTTGGTGGAGGTGGACTTGCGGCTGATTCTGGTAGTCACGTGCAGCTCTCAGATTGTCGGTTCGAAGAATGTCACGCCGCCTATAACGGTGGGGCGGTCTATGTCTATGACAGCAAGGCGTCCATTGCTCGGTGCGTCTTTGTACGCAATTCGGCGGGGCTTTCGGGCGGGGCGATCTATCAGGGCTATCACGCCAAGGTCGATCTCGAAGAAGTAGAATTCCGAACCATTGGAGACACCGTCTTCGGTCAATGGCACGCCGACGTTTCGCCCCCGAAGGGGGCCTGCTGCATCGAGGCAATGTGCATTGAAGTCACGCGATCGGCCTGCCGGGAGGCTGGTGGGCGATGGTCTGGGGCCGATACCGACTGCGTTGCCGTGCGGGCCGCGGCCTGCCGTCTGCCTCGCCCAGGCGATCTGAATGACGACGCAAACGTAGACATTCGAGATGTGGCGATCCTGATGAGCCTCTGGGGAGAACAGGAAACACCCGCCGACTGAGGATCTTGAGGGCTCTGAGATCTTGCCTCGACTTGTGTGTGTCCCTAGAATCACGGTTTCTACGGACTATATTCAACCCCAAGCCTCGCAGGATCCATCTCTCGTGAGCAGCCAGACCATCGATATAAACACCCCCACCGCAGTGGAATCAGTGGCTGTTCGATTTGCCGGCGACAGCGGCGACGGCATGCAACTCGCTGGTGGTCAATTCACTAGTACCACCGCGGTATTGGGGAATGATTTTTCCACCTTCCCGGACTTCCCCGCAGAAATTCGGGCGCCCCGCGGCACAACCTTTGGTGTGTCGGGCTTCCAGGTGCACTTCGCAGCTCGGCCGATTCACACACCCGGTGACTCGGTTGATGTCTTGGTCGCGATGAACCCCGCAGCGTTCAAGACCAACATGTCTGAGGTGAGACAGGGCGGCATGATCATTGCCGACGAAGATGAATTCACCAAGGTCGGACTCAAGAAGGCGGGGTACGCCCCAGACGCAGCGCCGCTCGCCGACGAAGTGGCCAATTCGCGGTACCGCATCGTAAAGGTGCCCATGACGCGCATTGTTCGCGAAGCGCTCGCGGACAGTGGTCAGAGTTCCAAGAATATTGACCGCTGCAGAAACATGTTTGCACTCGGTCTGGTGTGCTGGATGTACGACCGCCCGCTTCAACTAACAATCGATTGGCTCGAGTCGTACTTTGGTGCGAAGAAGAAACTTCCCGAAGTGGCGGCCATAAATGTGACCGCGCTCAAGGTGGGCTGGGCATTTGGTGAAACAACCGAAGCCATTCCCGAGCGATACCAAGTCGCCGCTGCGGAACTTCCACCTGGCGTGTACCGCAAGATTTCAGGTAACGAAGCCATGGTGCTTGGCTTCGCAGTGGCGAGCAAGAAAGCCAGTAAGCAGCTCAGTTATTGCGGATACCCGATTACTCCAGCCTCAGAGCTGCTCCACGGGCTGGCGGGATTGAAACGATTCGGTATTCAGACATTCCAAGCCGAGGATGAAATTGCTGCCGTCGCTGCAGCAATTGGCGTGAGTTATGCCGGCGGAATTGGCATGACGGGTACGTCCGGACCGGGCCTCGCCTTGAAGGGCGAAGCGCTCGGCCTCGCCGTGATGTATGAACTTCCCCTGGTGGTGGTTGACGTGCAGCGGGCCGGCCCCGCGACAGGTATGCCAACAAAGACCGAGCAGGCAGACTTGCTGCAGGCCATGTTTGGCCGATCTGGCGAAGCGCCGTGCATTGTTCTTGCAGCCGCCTCGCCATCTGATTGCTTTGATATTGCGATTGAAGCGGTGCGACTAGCGGTGCACGCAATGTGCCCGGTCATTGTGCTGAGTGATGCGGGCATCGCCAATGGTGCAGAGCCATGGCTTGTGCCTGATGTTGCTTCGATTCCAGACATTATTGTTGAACACCCTGTTGCTCAGCCCGATGCAGAGGATGCATTTGAGCCATACCTGCGAGATCCTGAAACACTTGCTCGTCGATGGGCGATACCAGGAACCGCCGGTCTTGAACATCGCCTCGGCGGTCTTGAGAAAGATGGCACCACTGGCGCCGTTAGTTATGACGGGCTGAACCATCAAGAAATGGTTGCAACCCGAGCGGAGAAGGTGGCTCGCGTTGCCAATATTATTCCGCCAATGGAAGTTGGTGGCAACGTCGGTTCAGACACCCTGGTGATAGGCTGGGGCGGGACACAGGGCGCCATCTTGTCGGCCGCAGAAAAACTTGAGTCAGAGGGACTTCCTGTGGCAACGGTCCACCTGCGACATATGAATCCAATGCCGTCCAATATTGGCGACGTGCTGGGTCGATACAAAAACATCATCGTGCCAGAAGTGAATTCTGGTCAACTTTCTATGTTGCTCCGAGCGGCTCATCTTGTTGATGCCAAGAGCATTAATGTGATTCAGGGCCGCGGATTTAACGTTGCCGAACTCGCCGCGGGTATTCGCTCAGTAGTCGAGGAGGCAGGACAATGAGTACGGTCGATCTTCCCCTCCCAACATATAAGCCCAAGGACTTTGCCACCGACCAAGATGTTCGGTGGTGCCCGGGTTGTGGCGATTATGCGGTGCTCGCCGCGGTACGCAAAACGCTTCCCAAACTCGGTCGCCGTAAGGAAGAATTCGTGTTCGTCTCTGGCATTGGTTGCGCAGCCCGCTTTCCGTACTACATGGAAACCTATGGTCTGCACTCTATTCACGGCCGCGCGCCAGCCTTCGCGACTGGCGTAAAGCTGGAAAACCCAGATTTGGATGTGTGGATCGTGTCGGGTGATGGCGATCTGCTATCGATCGGCGGTAACCACACCATCCATGCGATGCGCCGCAACGTCGGCGTGCGAATTTTGCTTCTCAATAACCGTATTTATGGTTTGACCAAGGGGCAGTATTCGCCAACAAGTGAGCGTGGCAAAGTCACCAAATCTACGCCGATGGGTTCCATTGATGAGCCGGTCAACCCACTAGCCCTCGCTCTTGCGGCGGAGTGCACCTTCGTCGCTCGCAGCATTGACGTTGATGCCAAGATGCTTGTGCCTGTTATGGAACGCGCCGCGGCCCATGCCGGATGCGCATTTATTGAGGTGTACCAAGACTGCAATATCTTCAACCACAAGGCCTGGTTCTACGCTTCACAAAAAGACACGCGGCCGAACAACACCGTGGATCTTGTGAATGGAGAACCTCTGATTTTTGGCGAGAACCGTGACAAGGGCGTCATGATCGTCAACGGTCGGCCTCGTGCAGTTACGATCGGACAGGGTGGCGTGACCGAAAAAGATCTGCTGATCCATGACGAAACCGATCGCACGCTTGCCTTTACGCTTGCAAATATGCAGTGTCCTGATCTTCCAGAGCCGCTCGGTGTGTTGTACTGCAACCCCGACCGCCCGGCGTATGAACAGGAAAGCCGCGCTCAAGTTCAGCGGGCTCAGGCGGAAAGCCCAGATGCAGATATTGCCGCCTTGGTGGCTGGGCCAGACACGTGGACAGTCGGCAGCTGAACTCGATTCAATCGCACTACGACGTCATCGTCGTAGGCGGCGGACACGCTGGCGTTGAAGCCGCGTGGGCTGCGTCGCAGATGCTTGGCGTGGATGGGCTGGTTGCGTTGATCACAATGGACCCCTCCAAGATTGGTGTGATGTCGTGCAACCCTGCAATTGGCGGGCTTGCGAAGGGTCAGGTTGTTCGTGAAATCGACGCGCTCGGCGGGTTGATGGGACGCGCAGCAGATGCCTCTGGCATTCTCTTCAAAGTGCTCAACCAATCAAAAGGTCCAGCTGTGCAGGGTCCTCGGGCGCAGTGCGACAAAGATGCCTATGCATCCTTCGTGCAGAAGCAGATTGCATCTTGCGACAATATTACGGTGTTGGCAGGAACAGTGGCCGAGTTCATTCTGGAAGACGGTAGCTGCGTTGGCGTGGAGTGCGCAGATGGCACCACATGCCGAGCGTCCGCGGTTGTGTTGACGACCGGCACATTCATGCGAGCGCTGATGCATACCGGCTGCAAGAAAACGCCGGGCGGACGCGTGGGCGAGGGCACTGCCGACGGGATTTCCGGATGTTTGCTGCGACTCGGCCTTGAACTTGGCAGATTGAAGACAGGCACGCCGCCACGGCTTCGGCTGAGCACAATTGATTGGGAGTTGCTCGAACCACAATCTGGCGACGATCCGCCAGTTCCGTTTAGTGATCTCGCGGGCGATACGTTCCCGCCGCTCGAGCAGATCACGTGCCGCATCAGCCGAACGACCCCCGAGTCGCATGACTTGATTCGCGCCAACCTCGACAAAGCGCCCATGTTCAGCGGCCAGATCAAGGCTGAATCGGGTCCACGGTATTGCCCGAGCATCGAAGATAAGGTTGTTCGGTTTGCAGATAGAGACAGCCACCATGTCTTTCTCGAGCCCGAGACTCTCGATGGAGAATTGGTGTACTGCAACGGCATCAGCACTTCGCTTCCACCGGATGTTCAGATCGAGATTGTGCGGGCAATGCCAGGATGCGAGCACGCTGAGATTGTGCAGTATGGCTACGCCGTCGAGTACGACATGGTGCGTCCGCATCAAATCGATGCAACCTGCATGGTCAAGTCGGTGGCTGGATTGTTTCTCGCAGGGCAAATCAATGGCACAAGCGGATACGAAGAAGCAGCGGGACAGGGACTGATCGCGGGC
>JABJQE010000012.1 GCA_018663565.1 Phycisphaerae bacterium | reverse complement strand
GGCGTCGACGCCCAGCACGCTTGGGGGTGATGCGATCGCCGATGCTCGCATGGCCACCGCGCAAGCACACCAAGGGCTGCAGCGTCAACATGACCAGAAGCAACCCAGCCTCGACCGCTTGCACGCAGCAAATACCGCAGCGAGCAGCGAAGTGCTCGCCATGCGAACCAAGGCCGCTCAATTGCTTTCAGAAGCAGCAGGCGTGAACGCCATCATGGGCAAGCCCAAGCGAACAGAAGCAGCCAGCCTTGAACACCGCGCTGCCATGATCGAGGCTGAAATTGAACGCCGAAATGCTGAAGTAGAACTTCATGCTCAAATGGATCTGGATCACATCGCGATCCGAGTCGACGGCGCAAAGCAAATCGTCGATGTACTTGATGGCGAACTCACGCGTGTGGAGTCGCTCGCCAATGAGCGACGCAACTTCAATACCGCAGGCGAAACGACGCTCGCAGCCATGAGTACGCAGCTTGCTGAGCTGAGCGACACACTTGTCGATCTTTTGACTGGGCCGCTTGCCGATAATTATCAATCCACCATGGCTACTCTGGAGCAGGCCGCTCAATCAGCAACCAAAGTCAAGAGCGACCGCAGCAGCAAGGAAGCGGACCAACTCGTCAAGATACAAACGCAAGTTGCGATCATGAATGCAGCCACGTCCAGAGCATCCTTGGTCGCTTATTCAATGCGAGTACTCGGAGCCGTAGCCGACCTTGGCCTCTCCCCTGGTGCCGGAAAATGGAGCGAAACGCGGCAGGTACTCCAGCAGGACTGGGAGTCCTCTGACACCACGGCCGCCGAAGCTCGAGCCGAAGCCATCAGTCTTGCCGGTTCGCTTAGTGGCGAGATTTCGGCCACGTTGCTGTCACAACTTGACGGATCACCTCCGCCAAATCAGGACTGAGCCCCGCCAGCCAAGATAAGGCGGGCTTCTCAGCGGCAATTCTGTCGACGCTGCTGAGGGCACTCGCGGACAAGATTGCCGCGATCTCCTCGCTTCCACAGGCTGAGCAGATCATGCAGATTCGCCCGCTCCTTGACTGCGACGCCCCCGCCAAACCGCGCGAAATACTCAATCTTGAATCTGCCTGAAACAGTCGATGCTGCAGCCCTTCAACAGGCCGCGATGAGCCTCATGCCTCGCTGAGCCGAATCCGCGTGTTGCGAGCCGCCTCACGAACCATCTTGGGTTCATCATCCGAGTCGGCAATCCGCTCAATAAGTCGTTGGAGTTCAACATCACCTCCATGCTCGGCCGCAGCGACGCAGGCATTCCGTCGCCACATATCGAGCGTAGCCCGCATCATCGGCGTTCCCTGGAGCCGGTCCAGTCGGTCATCGGCGGTCCACACCAAGATCTCGTGCAGACGCAGTGCATCCAATCTTGGCCTGTAGTCCGAATCGATCTGCAAGTCTTTTGACCGCTCCTTCGGCTGATTGTGGGGGCACACTTGTTGACACACATCACACCCAAAGAGCCATGATCCGATTCCTTCATGGAAGTCTGCAGGGATGACTTCGCGGCATTCAATTGTCAGTGCGGCAATACATCGACGCGCATCAACCTCCCATGGCCGAATCGCATCAGTTGGGCACGCATCAATGCACCGAGTACAGGTGCCGCATGGATCATCCTCGGAGGAGGGCGTTGGGGCGATCTCAAGCGTCGTGAGCACTTCGCCAAGCAACAACCACGATCCAATGCCTTGTTCAATGAGCAGCGTGTGCTTTCCGATACGGCCGAGTCCGGCAGCTTCGGCGTGAGCACGCTCCATAATTGGCGCCGAGTCAACGCAGGCCCGGAAGGAAGCCTGGGGGTACTGCTTCTGCCACGCGTCGCACAGACGATGCAATCGCCGCTTCATCACCCTGTGATAATCACGACCCTTGGCATACGCAGCGATCTGCCCCCCAGATAACTCCGGCGGCTCATATCGATCCGCCACACAAATAATCGACGCAGCGCCGGGCAAGAGACCCGTAGGGTCTTCTCGAAGTTCGATATTGCGATGCATCCACTGCATGGAACCAGCGAGCCCCTCGGCAAGCCAGGCCCGCAGCAATTCGGCCCGAGGGGGCGGGGCACATGGCGTTACGCCTGCAAGCGCAAAGCCCTCATCTATGCAGTCCTCCACAAAGGGCCGAGCGGTCAGCATCCCACTCACCTAGAAGTCCGTCCCACTGCCGTCGGTTGGCTCGAGCGACGCGTGCGAGGCTGGCAATGTCCGGTGGCCATATTCCACGAAGTCCACGGTAATGGTCGCCCCTTGGGGACGACGACCGAGTCGCAAGACACGCCCAAGCCCAAAGCGTGGGTGACGTACTGGTTGGCCCGGATGCACGGTAATCTCAACAACTTGATTCACTTGCCACGGGTCGTCCGCCGCAACAGTCCGAACCGTATCGGCTGGAATTTCACTCAGAAATCGACTTGGCGACATCCGCTCGTGTTGACCACGCTGCGTGCGAGAATTGGCATGCCCAATATACAAATGCCTGCGGGCTCGAGTCATACCTACATAACACAGACGACGCTCTTCTTCCATTTCAGCCGGCGAATCTAAAGCACGCCCGTGTGGCAATATGCCCTGCTCGCAGGCCACAATAGCAACAGCATCAAATTCGAGCCCCTTGGCCGCATGCAAACTCATCAGCGTCACCGCACCATTCTCCGGATCAATCATGTCGGCGTCGGCAACCAGGGTGATCGATTCGAGCCAGGATGCAAGTCGACCAGAAAGCGACATCGGCGCGTCGGCCTCCGCGTCGGCATCCTGCTCAAGTTCCCGGTCAGCGGCGGCGCTGACGAGTTCTTGGAGGTTGGCGAGCCGGTCGATGTCTTCCTCTTCAGACTTAGCAGCCTTGGCTCGCAGTGACTGCTCTAGGCCAGACTCATTGAGTACACGTGCTACAAGATCGGACAGCGATATTTCGATAAGCCCTCCCGACAATGCCGCTCGCCAGCCATCAACCATGGCAATAAATCGGTCAATCGCCGCTCCACCACGCTTTGTCAGCCCGTCAATCTCGTGTCGACGCCGCATGGCCTCGCATAGCCCGAGGTTGTGCCGCGCGGCGAATCGCTCGATGCGGTCCATACTCGTTCCACCTATTCCGCGGGCCGGCACGTTCACGATACGTCGCAGCGAAATATCGTCGGCTTCATTGTGAATGATCCGCAGGTAACTCACCGCGTCCTTGATTTCTTTCCGAAGATAGAACGCGGTCCCACGTGCAACGATGTGTGGAATATCAGCAGCGCGAAATCGCTCTTCAAGCACACGACTGATCGCATTGATTCGATACAGAACCGCCATCTCATTCCACGGGATACTCTCGTCGTCATGAAGACGCTGGAACCGATCGACCACTTCCTGTGCTTCGGCGTGTTCATCCATCGAACAGAAGATCACAGGCTTCTCGCCGTCTCCAAGTTCCGTGTGCAGTTTACGTGGCCGATGGCTATCGTTACACGCAATAAGCCCCGCAGATGCGGCCACTATCATTGCCGTGCTTCGGAAGTTCTGACCAAGGGACACCATTGAGGCGCCGAGATACTGCGATTCAAAATCCAAAATGTTGGTGATATCAGCACCCCGCCACGCGTAGATCGACTGATCAGGATCGCCTACAACACAGATGTTTCCATTGGCCTGCGCGATCGCTGTGGCGATAATGAACTGTGCATGATTTGTATCTTGATATTCGTCCACCATCAAGTACTGGAACCGCGACCCAAGATGTTCTCTAAGCTGAGCATTATCCCGAAGCGCAACTGCAAGCAGTCGAAGCAAGTCATCGAAGTCGACTGCGTGGGCCCGATCAAGAATGCGTTGGTAGGACTTGTAGATACTCGCCATTGAGCGAGCATAAAAATCGCATGCATTCGCCGCTACTTCACGCGGCGACAAGAGTGACTGCTTCACCTTGCTCACGGCGCCAAGTACAGAAGACGGCGGCCAGTTAGAACTGTCCATGCCAGCCTCGATCACCGCCTGCTTCGCAGCAGCCTTCTGATCAGCGGTGTCGAAGATCGTGAAGTCTTGTGGCACACCAATTTGCTCGTGCAACACACGCAGTTGACGCGCTGCAAAGGCGTGGAATGTTGCGATCGTCAATCCTCGCGCTTCGTGCTCGCCAACAATGCGTCGAACACGTTGTCGCATTTCACCCGCGGCCTTGTTTGTAAAGGTGAGCGCGAGGATCGACCAAGGGTGAATACCACGATCAAGCAGCAATGCGATGCGGCGTGTCACCACGGTCGTCTTGCCCGACCCTGGCCCTGCCATGACCAGCTGCGCCCCCTCCGTGTGGGTTACAGCCTCTTGCTGGGCCTCGGTGAGCCCCTTCAATAACGCAGATTCCATGCTCATACTGGGGATCGTACCGCCATGGTCGCCACCCCCTCAGAACCTGAAAAAGAGCACCTCTCTCCCCTCTCGGATTGTGAGGAAATGTGCCTCCATGTGCTGCAATCGACAGGAGATCCACTCCGTGGTGCAGATTCTGCGCATGTGCTAAACCCCGATAGGGCAGCATTTTGACCCGCCTAGGGCCATCTATCCACACGAATCCGCAAGATTCAGTATGTAGAGATCTTGATGCCACAACATGTAGTAGTACGATACGACTTGTGACGGGCCTGTTCTGCGAGCGTTCCTTCAAGTTGGAACACCCGCTGCAAAGGGCCTACTCACGACTGCAAGCCCAGGCGGACCTGGTAGGCAGAGGAGTGGGGTGGACGC
>JABJQE010000127.1 GCA_018663565.1 Phycisphaerae bacterium | reverse complement strand
ATACAAGCAGGAGCTCGTCGCAGACTTCCAGTCCGGCAAGATTAGCCGCGAAGAGATCGGTTCCAAACTTGATGCCCATCAGAAGCAATTAGACACCAAGATGATCAAAGACTTTAAGGAACGATTGAATGCCGCTGTCCAGAGTGGCTCCATGAGCTCTGAGGAAGTACGCCAGATCTGGGGAATTCACAAGAGAATTTCGAAGCAGACCTCCAAGACCATCACCCGCGAAGACTACGCCGCCGCTCAAGCCGAGATGCAGGCCATGGTTGATAAAGGCGAAATTACTGAACAACAGATGCGAGAGAAACTCGTGTGGATGCGGCAGATGATCGGCAAGTCCAAAGCGGCTGGCAAGACCATCACCCGCGAAGACTATGCCGCTGCTCAAGCCAAGATGCAGGCCATGGTTGATAAAGGCGAAATCACCGAAGACCAGATGAACGCACGGCTCAACCGAATGCGAAAGATGATTGCTAGTGGTAAGCCCAAAGCGACTGACAAGACCATCACCCGCGAGGACTACGCCGCTGCTCAAGCCGAGATGCAGGCCATGGTTGATAAAGGCGAAATCACCGAAGACCAGATGAACGCACGGCTCAACCGAATGCGAAAGATGTTTGCTCGTGGCAATGACAATAGCGAACGCAGAGAAATGTCCGATGAGTGCAAGCAACTCGGTCGCCGCATCAGAACCGCCGTGGGAAATGGCGATATGACCTCTGAAGAAGCAAGAAAGCTCTGGGAGGCCGAAGGCTGCCCCTGATATCCCCCCTTCTTTCTGTAAAGCAAGAGGCCCCGATCGGAATCGATCGGGGCCTCTGTTTTTAAAGGTGCGCGCCCGGGATTGAAAGAAATGTTTGCGCTGCGGCCACCATGGGGCCGATGAAATGGGTACGTCCGGGCTCTAGGTTTGTTTGGCACACGCGAACGACTTGGATAGGCCGGGTGCTCACAACACAATCGTCCGAATACACAACACATCAGGTGGTGCATTGTGGGTTCAGACACATCTACCTCCTGAGAGGAGTCGCCCCGTGCACGATGCCCGTCGGGTTTGGTTCTGGATTGCCGCTGCCGTTATCACTCTCATCAATTGCTCACTGTGGTTTGTATTCAACCAAGGTCCAACTCATGCCGCGGCGTCCAACACCGTGCAATTCGAATTGGCCACAACAGCACGCGATCTTCAAAAGACTGGGCGAATAGTGCTCGTTTCAAATCAGGAAGTCTTTGCCACAGAAGCAGTTGGAAAGGCAATCGATCCGCCGCCATTCTCTATCACGCCGCACGTCCCAGCGGACTGGCGAGTAGTGGACACCCGCCGAATCGCTCTGGAACCCCACAACCCCCCCAAAGCTGGACACAGATACACCATCTCGCCCGAGCACGACCACTCCGCATGGAGAGGCTGGACACTTGAGCACGATCACGATCCTCAATTCACCTATCTGCCACTTCGCCTGCGATCAATTCGCCTTGATCATTCCGAATCGGTCAATAAGCCCGAGCAGGATCCTATGCGTCGGTCCACGATTGAGCTCCTCTTTAACAGCCCGGTTGCCCGGGCCGACTGCCAGGCCCACACCAATGTCCAAGTTGGCCGCAAGAGCGCAGAGCCGATCTGGACAAGCGACCCGATTGCCGCGACGCATCAGTTTGAAGTGCTGACAGCTCCAGCCGCTGTCGTCACAGTTGAAGTCGCATCGGGTTTGACTGGCCATGGCGGCGCCATCGCTATCGGACGCAATAGAACCTCGCGTATCAGAATTCCGGTGGATCTCGAGGCCACCCAAGTCGATGCCAATGAATTCCGATATTCGTGGGGCAATCCTGACCTCATAATCTGCTTCAATCACAAACTTGATCCCACGCAGCAAGCGCCCAGCATTCGCGTGACGCCGGACATCGGCCCAATCTCGGCTCGCGTACAGAACGCCAGTGTCGCCATCTCAGGCAATTTTAAACAGGACACCGACTACGTCATTGAGATTGATCCACCACTACTTGCAGTCGACGGCACTACGCTTGGGCGTACCGCGAGTAAATCAGTTCACATCCCCAAAGGCAGGCCAATACTCGAATTTTCGCAGTCGTCAGGTCGACTTGGCACAACCGGAGCCTTCGAACTTGATTTGCTTACCCGGGGCGTCAAAGAAGCGAGAATCCAAATTGATCGACTGCTCCCACAGCACGTCCCAATCTATCTCTCCGGTGTCATGAGCAATCACCAAGTGCCGCAACTCAGCACTCGAATCGTTGATACCGCACTACAACTTGACCCTCCCGGGCTTGCCAAGAAGCGAAGCACTGCGTTGCAACTCGGCACCATGATGCCCCAAAAACCCGGTGTCTATCGCGTCAAAATCAATGACACTGATACACGCTGGCTCGAGGACTCAATGCTATTGCTCGTCAGTGATCTCTCTATGAATCTTCAAACGCACGCGGGTGGCATGCTCATTTGGATGACTGACACCAGAAGCGGCAAGGGTGCTCCGAATGTAGATGTCACGGTATGGAGCCGCAACCGCACTGAAATCGAACATGGCACCACTGACGAAAGCGGACTTCTCCAACTCACCAGTACTTCAAGAGACGCAGACATCGTCATCGCACGCCTTGGTGATGACTTTTCGTTCCTGCATACCCGCGCCGCCAAACAGATCGACGACCGCGCCCTATCAGGGTCGCCATGGCCCGGTCCTCTCGTTGTCGCACTCTACGCCGATCGGGGTGTACATCGCCCTGGCGAAACGATCCATCTGACCGGTGTAGTCCGAACGAATGATGGAACAATGCCCGGATCGCTCCCACTCGAAGTGCGATTCACTCGACCTGATGAGCGTGTAATGCAGACCACGTCGGTCCAGACTGACCGCGAGCAATCCATCTTCCACATTGATCTCGATACCGAGAACGACGGGCCAACCGGAAACTGGCGGGCCACTGTACACCTCGCTGGCGATGATTCGGTTATTGCCACGCTCACATGCCCGGTCATGCCCGTGCTACCAGTACGCCTAGCCGTCAAATCGAAACGACTTGAACCCCTTGGCGGTAATGAACGCGTCGAATTACGATCGACCTACCTCCACGGCGCGCCCGCGGCAGGCCTACCAGCCACGGCAACCACAACGTTCACGCCAGTCAGATACGCGAGCGACCAGTACAAGGCGTACCGCTTCGAAGATCCGCGGTCAACGAAGACAATCAAACGACTTCAAAAGGCCACGCTCTCGCAGGACGGAACAACACTCATCACCATTCCGCGACCTTCTCGGTCTGGAACGTGGCGTGGAATTGTCGAAACATCGGTCAGCGAACTTGGCGGACGCGCTACCACGGCCCGGACGCACATCGACACCGATACCGCAATAACTCACCTCGGTCTTCTCGCACCGGACGGACAACTGTATGGCACCAACGCACCTATCACACTTGAAGCCATTCGACTCGAACCCGAAGCAGCCGCCACTTCGCCCACGGTGAACGCCACGCTGAATCGAATTGAGAATAAGTGGGAATTGGTCGCCGCTCGCGGCGGCAGACGCCAATGGCGTTCAATTGAAACCGCAACCCCTGTGCAAAACGTCACGACCACATTCAGGCCAACGACGTCCAACCAGTGGGCCTGCACAGTTCCACCTCTCCCAGCAGGAACATACCGACTCACTGCATCGACGCGTTCGGCCACACGGTCTGGAGGAATGGAAACACTCTCGGTTTCTATTCCACTTCATGTGAGCGATCACGCGGCCAAAGGTCGAGTGTCCGCTGATCGCCCCGACCGGATTGAACTCGTCATGGAGCACCAGAACGTCCAACCTGGAATGGACACTTCTGTACTTGTCCGTACACCGTTCCCGGGCGAAGCGCTTCTCACGATCGAGACTGATGAAATCAAATCTTCAAGGGTCGTCTCCGTGACCGGCGATGGCGTACGGGTTCCCATCAGCATTCCCATCGAAGCGAGAGACACCTGCTTTGTCGGCGTAACACTCATTCGACCACTGGATCCAACCCGGACACAATGGCTCCCCATTCAGGCACGCGGCGCGGCACGCGTCAAAATTGATCGCAGCGCGCACACACTACGCACGACCATTGCCGCCACGGACAGAGCGAAGCCCGGCGACTCAGTGCACGTGAGCGTGTCCGGGCCGACCCGGGCCGACGACACAACAACCCCAACTCCCATGGTCCACGTCTGGGCTGTCGAAGAGGGTGCTCTGCTCCTCACCGCCTACAACGCGCCACGTCTTACCAACGCATTCTTAAAAGATCGACTCCGAGTGGTTGCCTCTGCAACCACAACATCTGACTTGCTTCCAGACTACGCGCGTTCTGTTGGTATCGATCGAATTGGTGGCGATGCGGCTCGGCGCTTCCGCTCACCAGTTCCAATTCGACAGCGCGAAATTCAGGTGCTGTGGCATGACTCGCGACCACTGCCGCAGGTAGGCCTACTCGAATACGACTTCGAGATGCCTGAACTTGACGGCGCGATGCGGATCATGGCAGTCGTCGTCGATGGGGATCGATTCGGACAAGCTCAGCACCGAATCGCCGTGACTGCCCCACTGGCCATCATCGCAGCATTGCCACGCGCTGTTGCGCCAGGGGACAGCATGGATATCCCTGTACAACTGCACAACCACACCGACGCGGCAGTCTCACTAACCTGCGATGTCGAACATAGCACAGCAATTGCAGCGACGTTAACGCCCACCACCATGACCATTCCTGCAGGCGGACAACACGCCGCAACACTTCATGTGGACGCGACCACCATTGGGCAAGCCACAATTCAACTCAACGCCACTCCAGCGACTGGCCAGCCCGCCACGCTTGCCGGAACCATTGCTGTCCGCCCGCCATTTGGACGAAGTAAACACGTACAGCACATCGAAGTCATGCCGGGAATGAACAATATCATCGAGCGATCTCGATCTCTTGATGCAATCGATGGTCGTATCGACATCGTGGTTGGTGGCACTCCAGCCATCGACCTTGGTGAAATCATCAACGGTTTGATTGACTATCCATGGGGCTGCGGTGAGCAAACCGGAAGCCGCACACAAGGACTCATTGCTGCGCTTCGCATGCCACCATCGGTAACGGGCGTCAGCAAAGCGAGCATTCGCGCCATGGCACAATCCGGTATCGATCGGCTCTGGAATATGCAGCGGCGCAATGGCGCCATCGGGTATTGGCCTGGCGACCGTGGGGATTCCTGGATCACACTTCGAACGGCGCTCATTGCCTTTGATGCCCAAGCCAGCGATCTTGACATCCCCGATCAATTCCTCAGCGAACTCGTCGAATGGGCAGCCGACAACGCTAGGAAGTTGCGGTCAAACTCACAAAGTGAACTCGCGGCCATGGCATGCCGTGTACTCGCCCAAGCGGGAATGCCTGATCACGCTCTGTTGAAGTCGCTCGCTGCGAATTGCAGCGCACACTCAGCAGCAACGCTCGCCCACCTTGCTAGTGCAGCCGCAATCACGGGTGATCTCGACACGGCCCACACGCTTCTTGAAGGCGTCTCGCCCCGCCTTCGACGATCGAACTATGGCCGCTTTCAATCATCAAGCCATGATGCCGCCATCGTGCTTGATGTCATCCTTCGTCACAACCTCACAACTCCATTGCGACTCGGCTTGCTCAATATGTTGACCGAAAGTCGGAGTACTACTGGGTGGAGAACCACCTTTGCCGATGCCGCTGTCGTCGATGCCTTGTCACGATGGCCAACCCCGGAAACAGACACGGTTACAACCGGCCAACTCACCGTCGGCGGCAGAGTGATTGAAGTGACCGACAACGCACCCGCACGCTACAGCTTCACACCAGATGTCACGACAACGCTTGTCGAAAGCATCAAGTCGACGGGGACCGGCCCCCTCTATGCCGCCATCACGTCTTCCGGCGTCACATCACAAAGTGGACCACTACCCGCAATAGAACATGGCATTCTCATTGCCAAAAAATGGCTTGACCCGCTTGGCACGACCATTGCCCCGGGGACACCCATTCAGGCAGGTGATCTCATCATGGTTGACATCACAGTATCTACGCCATATGGACAAGGTTGGGACGACGTCGCCCTTGTTGATGTCCTGCCAGGTGGAATGGAGTTCGAACTTCCAAGCCTGGCCACGAGCGCCGAAAAAAACTCAGTCAAACTGGTTAAGAGAACTTAACCCGAACCGTTTTTCTATTTAATCAGTAACCAATTGAATCTTCAATAACGAAAACCTGCCAGTTGGATCAGAAGCAACTAGAGTGAAAGAATCTTTTACCTCCTCCCAAGGAACTAGGCCACCGATGGTAACTGTAGAGCCATTGTTATCATTTGTTTGAGATTTTATTTGCAACCACTTTGGATCTTCT
>JABJQE010000126.1 GCA_018663565.1 Phycisphaerae bacterium | reverse complement strand
GCCTCTGCCCGGTCCACCATGGAACCCACAACAAAGGATGTCTCACCAGCATCGGTGACGCACAACTTATTCGCAGTGTCTTGGTTGCAAGCGCGGAAGGCATGTCGACCAATGATTTCCTCTGGCAGCAGGCCTGTGTCACCGGGACGCTTGACGAGCACCTTCGAGAGCATGCACGAGAGAATAGTCTCGATGTGCTTGTCTGCGATGGGCACGCCCTGAGCGCGATACACATTCTGGACCTCGTCGAGCATGTACGTGAAGACAACCTCTTCGCCGCGAATGCTGAGGATTTGCTGCGGGTCGAGTGGACCTTCGGTCAATGGATCACCGGCTTCTACCCAGTCGCTTGCGTGCACCAAAAGATGCTTGCCTTGGGGCACGTGGTGATCGATCTCTTCGCCGACGTCGGTGATGACGCGAACCGTCATCTTATTCTTGCGAACATCATCGTGCAGTTCGATGGTGCCAGAGACCGTCGACATGATGGCTGGATCCTTGGGGATCCGAGCTTCGAAGATCTCGGTGACGCGAGGCAGACCACCGACGATATCGGCTGAGCCGGCAACGTCCTTGGGTTGCCTTGCGAGCATTTCGCCTTGCCTGATCTTTTGTCCTTCGGTCACTTCGATGCGGCATTTTGCAGGAAGATGATGGAAGTCGAGAATGTTGCCATCCTTGTCTTCGATCAGAATCTGCGGATGCATTTCACCGGTGTGCTCGATGACGATCATCTCATTCTTGTCAGCGCCACTCGCGGATTCCTGGCGAATCGTCTTGCCGATTTCAATGTCCTTGAACCGAACAAGACCCGTTTCCTCGGCCAGAATCGGCGTGAGGTGGGGGTTCCACTCGATCAAGACTTGACCCTTGTTGATCGAGTCGCCGTCAGCAAAGTGGATGATGCCACCGTAGGGGACCTTGAACTTTTCGAGTTCACGTCCGCGGTCATCGAGGACTGCGCATTCGCCCTGTCGCTTCAAGGCGATGAGTCGATCAGTTCCTTCGATATCCACCAATACTTCGCGGCATTCGCGGAGTTGCACGGTGCCAGCATGGATAGCGCGGTACGACGTTTCAGTCAAACTACGTGATGCAATGCCGCCCGTATGGAACGTACGCATGGTGAGCTGCGTGCCAGGTTCACCAATCGACTGCGCTGCAATCGTGCCGACGGCAAGTCCGCCTTCAACAAGATTGCCGGTGGACATGTCCATGCCGTAACAACGAGCGCAGATGCCACGCGACGTGTCGCATGTCAATGGTGTGCGAACCTGTACGGATTCGATACCGAGCGTTTCAATCTTCTCGGCGATCTCGCCGGTAATGACGTCGTTCTCCTTGACGATGATCTCGTCAGTGAGCGGATTGATAATCGTCTGCCGATTGGTACGGCCGATGATGATTTCACGCAACGGAACGTCAACCTCTTCGCCCTTGTAGATGGCACGCTTGGCAATGCCACGTTTGGTGCCACAGTCATGCTCGGTCACAACGACTGACTGAGCCACGTCGTAGAGTTTGCGAGTGAGGTAGCCAGAGTCGGCGGTTTTTAGCGCGGTGTCAGCTAGGCCTTTACGAGCACCGTGCGTTGACGAGAAGTATTCAAGCACATTCAAGCCTTCGCGGAAGTTGGCGCGAATGGGTGTTTCGATGATCTCGCCACTTGGCTTGGCCATCAAACCACGCATGCCAGCAAGCTGCTGCATCTGACTGACGTTGCCACGAGCACCAGATGTGCTCATCAGGAACACGGGGTTCAAGTAGTGATTGCCCGCAGTGCTGTCGATCGGAACCTCATTGAGGGCTGTCATGTCGCGGCGATCATTTTGCAATGTCGCGACGAGTGCCTTGGTCAATTCTTCGCGGCAGTGCGCCCAAATATCGAGCAACTGGTTATGTCGCTCTCGTTCAGTGATGGCGCCGGCTCCGTAGGCCCGCTCGATGGCGTCGACCTTCTTTTGTGCTGCAGCGAGCAACTCAGGTTTGCTCGAAGGGATTCGCATATCGGTGATGGCAATGGAGAGACCAGAGGTCGTTGCCGTCTTGAATCCGATTTCTTTGAGGTCATCGAGCAGCGTGAGCGTGTCGGCGCGTCCGCAGAATTTGAACGTGTCATCAATGACGCGGCTGCAGCCCTTCTTGCCGAGGGCGCAGTTGTAGAAGGGGACACCGTCAGGCAGAATCGCGGCAAACCGCAGGCGACCAACTGTCGTGACAACGCGGCGATTCTCGGCAATTGGCTCGATCGCACCCTTCTCGCTCTTGACCTGTTTCGTAAAGCGAGACAGTCGAACAACGATGGGCTCATGCAGATCGATCTGCTTGTGCTCAAGGGCGAGCAGAGCTTCAGCGAGATCGCGGAAGGCGTGCATATCCTTCTCTGCGGGCTTGTGCTCTTCACGCATATACGTGAGGAAGTACATGCCCATGATGATGTCTTGACTTGGCGAGACAATGGGGTTGCCATTGGCCGGCGAGAAGATGTTGTGGGTCGAAAGCATGAGCACATGCGTTTCGATTTGCGCCTCGAATGAGAGGGGCAAGTGGACTGCCATCTGGTCGCCGTCAAAGTCGGCGTTGTAGCCCGTGCACACCAATGGATGCAACGTGATGGCGTTGCCTTCGACGAGTACCGGCTCGAAGGCCTGAATACCCATGCGGTGAAGCGTGGGGGCTCGATTGAGCATGACGGGATGCTGGTAAATGACCTGTTCGAGAATGTCCCACACTTCAGGGTCGCGCCGTTCAAGCATGCGTTTCGCAGACTTGATGGTGTCGGCGAGTCCGTGCTCTTTGAGCTTGCGGATGATGAATGGCTGGAACAACTCAAGGGCGATCTTCTTGGGAAGACCGCATTGGTGCAGTTTGAGCTCTGGGCCGACGACGATGACCGAACGCGCGGAGTAGTCAACACGCTTGCCGAGCAAGTTCTCGCGGAACCGGCCCTGTTTGCCCTTGATCATGTCGGTGAGCGACTTGAGTGGGCGGTTGCTGCTGCCAAGAACTGGGCGGCGGCAGCGGTCATTATCGAACAACGCATCAACGGCCTGCTGCAACATTCGCTTTTCGTTGCGAATGATGACCTCAGGGGCATTGAGATCCATCAACTTCTTGAGTCGGTTATTTCGGTTGATGATTCGTCGGTAGAGGTCGTTCAAATCGCTCGTGGCGAAGTTGCCTGAGTCGAGCAGGACGAGCGGGCGCAGGTCCGGTGGAATGACCGGGATCACATCGAGCACCATCCACTTGATGTCATTGGAACTATTGTGGAGCTGCTCGACAATCTTGAGTCGCTTCGCAAGGTCCTTGATCTTCTGCTTCGAGCGGGTCTTGGTTAGTCCGTCTCGAATCTCGGCGGCCGTTTCGGTTAGGTCAAGGCGGCTGAGCAGTTCAATCGCTGCGTCAGCGCCCATCATGGCCTTGAAGGCTGTGGCGCCGTACTCACGCTGCAATTCGCGGCAGGTGTCTTCATCAACGACCTGGCCGTATTCCAACTCAGTATCACCTGGATCGGTGATGACGTAGTCCTGGAAGTAGATGACCTTCTCGAGGTCAGAGGTTTTCATGCCAAGCAGGGTGCCAAGGCGACTTGGGAGTGCCTTGAAGAACCAGATGTGCACGACTGGAGCAGCAAGGTTGATGTGTCCCATCCGCTTGCGTCGCACGCGAGAGTGGGTCACCTTGACGCCGCAGCGGTCACAGATGATGCCCTTGAACTTCGTGCCCTTGTACTTGCCGCAACCACATTCGTAGTCACGCTCGGGGCCGAAGATTCGCTCGCAGAACAGACCGTCCTTCTCAGGGCGGTAGGTGCGGTAGTTGATGGTTTCAGGCTTTTTGACCTCGCCAAAGCTCCAACTACGAATGTCGTTGGGGCTCGCAAGCGTGATCTTGACTGAAGTGAAGTCGTTGACGTGATCGAAGACGTTCTCGGTCATGTGATTAGGTTCCGTCGCAGTCCGAGTGAAGGTTCAGGTCCGGGAATTCAGAGCAATGGGCCAATATCGTCGTGGGTTTTTTCCAGTTCGATATTCATCCCAAGTCCACGAATCTCATGGCAGAGCACGTCGAAGACGACGGGCATGCCGGCCTCGAGCGTATTAGTGCCCTTGACCATGGCGTCGTAGATCTTGGTACGGCCCTCAACATCATCGCTCTTGACGGTGAGGAGTTCTTGCAACACGTGAGCGGCTCCATAGCCTTCAAGTGCCCAGACTTCCATCTCGCCGAAGCGTTGCCCGCCGGTGCGAGCCTTGCCACCGAGAGGCTGCTGGGTAATCAAGCTATAGGGGCCTGTTGCACGAGCGTGGATCTTGTCATCCACCAGATGGTGCAACTTGAGCATGTACATGTAGCCAAGCGAGGTCGGTTGCGAGAAGGGCTCGCCGGTTCGACCGTCAAAGAGCTGTGCCTTGCCGCCAAAGGGCACCTTTGCAAGCAACTCGCGAGAGTTGCCTGGGTTTGCGCCAGTGGCCTCAAAGTCAGCGACACGCTTGCCGACGTGGTCGTTGGCCTCATCGATGCAGCCGAGCACTTCTTGCTCAGTGGCTCCGTCGAAGACTGGCGTGATGCACTGGAATCCAAGGACCTTGGCGGCCCAGCCCATGTGCAACTCAAGCAACTGGCCAACATTCATCCGGCTCGGCACGCCGAGTGGATTCAGAAGGATGTCAACTGGAGTGCCGTCCTCAAGGAATGGCATGTCTTCTTGTGGAACGATTCGGGCGACAACGCCCTTATTTCCGTGACGACCAGCCATCTTGTCACCGACCGAGATCTGCCGCTTGTTGGCGAGGTAGACCTTGACCATTTCCAGCACGCCGCTTTGGAGTTCGTCACCACGCTTCATGTGAGCGAGGCGGCGTTCCTTCTCTTCCTGCACGGCCATGATGCGAGGCCAGAACTGCGTTCGAACCTTGATCGCTTCAGCCCGTGCTTCCTTGGAGCCCTTGATCCACTTCTCGTTGAAGTTCTCAATCTGCTCCGTAATAACCTCTGGAATGTCTGAGGCACCCACCTTCTGCCGGGTGGTCGGGTCAACCATCTCAGCACCAGTGAGTTCATTCATCATGCCAATCATCTCAGCGAAGAGTGCGATGGCCTTTTGGTCCATCTCTTTACCGAAGATGGCCATGTCAGACTTGATTTGAGCTTTCTGCTCATCGCTCAGGTGCATGCGACGGCTGAAGTGCTTGGTGCCAATGACAATGCCACTGCCACCTGCCGAAACCTCAAGCGAGTCATTCTTGACGTCTTCGCCTGCTCGGCCGAAGATGGCGTGGAGCAGTTTCTCTTCAGGAGTCAGTTCAGATTTGCTCTTTGGGCTGACCTTGCCGACGAGAATGTCGCCAGGGCCCACTCGAGCGCCACACCGGATTACACCACGTTCGTCGAGGTTGCGAAGCTGCTTCTCGGAGACATTCGGAATGTCATCGGTGAACTCTTCGCGTCCAAGTTTGGTGTCACGCACTTCGACTGTATATGAGTCGATGTGAATCGATGTGAAGTCATCATCACGAACAAGCCGCTCTGAGACCACGATGGCATCTTCAAAGTTATACCCGTCGAATGTATTGAACGCGATGAGTGCGTTCTTGCCGATGGCAAGTTGGCCAAGTGATGTCGAGGCACCGTCGGCAAGAATCTGACCGGCGGTCACCGTGTCACCAAGATTGACTACGGGCTTCTGCGTTTGGCAGGTCCGTTCATTCAACTGGCGATATCGCTGCAATTCGTATTCGTCAGCGTTGTCGATGACGATGCGTTCTGCGTCGAGGGCGGTGACGACTCCGCCGCGGCGGGCCTTCACGAGCATGCCGGAGTGTTCGCCAGCAATCTGTTCCATGCCGGTTCCCACCAGTGGAGGATCGACCTTGATCAGCGGTACAGCCTGTCGCTGCATATTCGAGCCCATGAGCGCCCGGTTTGCATCGTCATGCTCAAGGAATGGAATGAGTGATGCGGACACGCCGACAATCTGCTTCGGGCTCACATCAACAAACTGCACTTCCTTGGCTGGAACAGTGCTCAGTTCGCCGTTGACGCGTGAGAGCACGTGCTTGCCACGCAACTTTCCGTTGTCAAGCGAGTCGGCCGTTGCGAGAATGGACTGCATTTCCTGGTCGGCTCGAAGAAACTCGACGCCACCAACAGCTTCGCCGTTTTCGATTTGGCGATACGGGGTCAGGATGAATCCGTAGTCGTCAACCTTGGCGAAGATGCCAAGTGATGCGATGAGGCCAATATTCGTGCCTTCTGGCGTCTCAATTGGACAAATGCGCCCATAGTGAGAAATGTGAACATCACGGACTTCAAAGCCAGCACGCTTCCGATTCAGGCCGCCAGGGCCGAGGGCGGAAAGACGGCGTTCGTGCACCAACATGGACAGCGGGTTGGTCTGGTCAACGACCTGCGACAACTCGCTTCGTCCGAAGAAGAAGTCGATGGCGCTGCTGATGGATTTCGAGTTCACGAGGTCAGCGATCTTCTTGAGATCTTCTGGGTCCTTCGTACTCATACGCTCCTGGACCGTGCGGCGGAGCTTCAGGAAGCCCTTACGCATTTCTTCGACAGCGAGTTCATCAAGCGTTCTCAGTCGACGGTTGCCCAAGTGATCGATGTCATCGATATAGGCCTTGTTGCGTTTGGCACGGAGGTCTAAGAGGTATCGCGTGACTGCAATAAAGTCCTCGCCACGCAGGTGCATGACATCTTCCGGGATGTCCATATCGAACTTCCGGTTGATGCGGAATCGGCCGACCTTGCCAAGTCGATATCTGTTCTCGTCGAAGAACTTCTCTTTGAAGAGGGTCTTCGCCTTGTCGCGTTGTGGCGGGTTGCCAGGACGGAGTCGGCTGTAGATGCGGAGGAGGGCGGCTTCGTGCTCCGTGGCGTCGGCCATGAAGTCGAGGCGTTCCATGGCGAGTGTGTTCAGGATGAGCGGGTCGCTCGGATCCTGCACGACGGCCATCTTCTTGATGTTGGAGGCCTGGATGGCTTCAAGGGAGTCGCCGATGGGGGCGCCCACGCGGCAGAGCTCCTCGCCTTCCTCATTGATCATGCATTCAGCTGAGTAGTACTCTGGCTGCAACTTGGCGATTGGCAGCTCGACCACGTCGTAGAACATCTCGAGAATCTTCTCGGTGCTACTGAGCGACTCATCGATAGCGCGAAGGAAGACGGTTGCGGCAATCTTCGGAGACTGGTCGATCTTCATCGCCAGTACTTCCTTCTTGGTTACCTCAAGTTCAATCCATGAGCCACGCTCAGGAATGACTCGTGCTGAGTGCAGCGGGCGGTCACCAAGATTCTCCTTGATGCCAAAGTCGACACCTGGCGATCGATGGAGCTGGCTGACGATGCAACGCTCGGAGCCGTTGACGATGAACTCGCCTCCGCCAAGCATGATCGGAATCTCGCCGAGGTAGATCTCTTCTTCTGACAGTTCCGACACGCCTTCACGTACAAAGCGCACGCCAATGCGGAAGGGTCGTCCGTAGGTAAGACGGAGTTCCTTGCATTCTTGTGGTGTGTATCGTGGCTTGTCGAGTTTGTAGTAGAGGAACTCGAGTCGCATAGTTCCGTCATAGGATTCAATTGGGAATACCTCTTTGAGGAGTCCTTCTAATCCCATGTGTGGGTCACGCTCGAGTGGATCCTTGTCGAGCTGGATGAAGCGTTCATACGCGGCCTGTTGCACTTCGGTCAAAGCTGGGACTGGAATCGTGTCGCCACGCTTTGAGAAGTTGCGCACCGTCATCGGAATCATGCGGTCACCTCTTATAAAAATTCAATGACCCATCAGTGGGGCGGAACGCAGTCTTCAAACTGCGACCGTTGTTTTTGATGAATCAAAGTCGATTTGTGTGTATCACTTGCCTGCGCCGAGCCGGGTAGTCTAAAGGCCCCAGAATAATTTCACAACCGATCTTGCAAGCAAAACCTGTACCTGAACCGATATGGGGTGGTTTTTTTCAGAAAAACGCCGGAATTGGACGCTAAGCCCCGCAAATACCTGAACTTCTGGTCAGATGAGAGGACTTGGCCATCGGGCAGGGCCCCAATGAGAAGGGGCCAGATGCCCGGTGAAGGCATCTGACCCCTATTCGTTGATCAGAACAGATGCTGGCCGTGCTGGCCAGCAATTGGTCACTTGATATTGACCGTGGCGCCAGCCTCTTCGAGGGAGGCCTTGAGCGCGTCTGCATCGTCGGAGGAGATCTTCTCCTTGATGGCCCCAGGGGCCGCATCGACAAGTGCCTTGGCTTCCTTGAGGCCAAGACCGGTTGCTTCGCGAACCGCCTTGATGACGGCAATCTTCTTGTCGCCAGCGGCTTCAAGGATGACGTCAAACTCGGTCTGCTCGTCGGCTCCGTCGTCTCCACCGGCAGGGCCGGCCATCATGACAGCGCCACCAGCGGCAGGCTCGATGCCGTAGGCATCCTTCATGTAGTCAGCAAGATCAACAGCTTCCTTGAGGGAGAGCTCGGCGATCTCGTCGCCCATCTTGGTGAGCTTTGCGTCAAATTCTTTGGTTGCGGTTTCTTCGGACATGTGTCCATCTCCAGATTCAAAGGTCTGCGTTCAAGAGGAGCCGCCGTGCGGCTTTTAACCCCGAGGGGCCAGTTCAACGCGTTGTAATGGGTGTAAACAGTGCCACGCCGGCTCAGCCGACCTTGGCAATCTCCTCGCCTCGATCGAGGCGTTCTTGGATTTCTTTGACGATGCCCATGAGGTTCGAGCCTGGGCTCGTGGCCGCCTTGAGCAAGTTTGCTCCAGGGGAGAGCATGAGCTGAACGACCTTGGCCTTGGACTCGTCCTTGGTTGGGAAGGTGCTGAGGTGTTTGACGCCTGCTGCGCCTTCGAAGTATTCGCCGTCGAGGCATGCTGCCTTGAGGTCGAGTTCCTTGATCTTCTTCGCCCAGTCCACGAGTGCGCGTGCCACGTCGACGACCGAGTCGCCACCGTATGCCATCGCTGATGGGCCCGTGAGGGCAGGGGTCAACGCTTCAAGTGAAGTGTCTTTGAAGGCATCGGTTGCGAGCGTGTTGCGGATAACGGTGACTTTGATGCCAGCGTTGTGCAATTCCTTTCGCAGTTCATTGTTCGTGTTGGCTTCAATGCCGCGGATATCTATGATTAGCGCGTTGGAGATATCCTCGAATCGCTGACGGTAGTCCGTCACCATCATGCTTTTGATTGGCTTGCTCATCAGACTGCGACCTCCACGCCTGGCGTCATCGTCCCTGAGATGACGCATCGTTTCATGTAGTGACCCTTGACCGATGCCGGCCGGAGCTTCTCAATTGTGTCGAGGAAGAAGTTGAGGTTCTCGGTGATGTCCTCTTCCGAGAAACTCAGTCGTCCGATGACGATATGCAGATTGCCGCCGTCATCGTTTCTGTACTCACTCTTACCAGCGGCAAACTCCTTGACGGCCGTGATTGGATCAGGCGTAACGGTGCCGGCCTTAGGCGAGGGCATCAGGCCCTTGGGGCCAAGCACCTTGCCGAGTTGACCGACGACTCGCATCATGTCGGGAGCGGCGATGGCGATATCAAAGTCGAACCAACCGCCCTTGATGCGAGCTGCGAGTTCGTCGCTGCCTGCGTCAACGGCCCCTGCGGCCTTGGCATCTTCAACCTTGTCCGCCCCGCAGAAGCAAATCACTCTGGCGGTCTTGCCACTGCCCTTGGGCATGGAAACAGCGCCGCGGAGTTGCTGGTCAGCCTGACGTGGGTCGATGCCCAGGTGCAGGCAGCATTCGATGGACTGGTCAAACTTGGCTGGTTTGAAGGTCTTGAGCACCTTGACCGCCCCAGCGGGCGGGTGCGTACCTTCGGCAGCGAGAGCGAGTTTTCGATTCTCAGCACCTCGGTTCGAGCGGGTGCGACGGCGACGCCGGCGAAGGCGAGCCTTCCACTCTGATCGTTCTTCGCTTTCTGTGGTGGCTGCGGCCGTCGCTTCTGCGGCTGGTGCCTCAGGTGCCTCAGGTGCTGCGGTGTCTTCGACGACTTCTTCGATTGGGGTAGGTTCGTCGCTCACGCGTCACCTCCTTCAACAGTGATGCCCATTGATCGGGCGGTGCCCTCAATCATCCGCATGGCGGATTCTACTGTTGCGGCATTCAGGTCTTCGAGTTTCTCTTCGGCAATGGCCTTGACCTGATCGCGAGTCACACTTGCGATGGGGTCTTGGGGTGTGCCGGCACCTTTGTCAATGCCAGCAGCATCCTTCAGCAATGCCGAAGCAGGTGAACTCTTGAGTTCAAAGTCGAACGATCGATCCTTGTAGATCGAGATCAAACACGTCACGACTTTGCCGTTGAGGTCCTTGGTTCGTTCGTTGAATGCTGTGATGAATTGTCCTGGGTTGATGCCGTTGGCACCAAGTGCAGGACCTAGTGGCGGAGCGGGGGTTGCTTTTCCGCCCGGCGCGACGATCTTGAATTGCTTTTCAAGCTTCTTGGCCATGTGAACCTCCTGCCTCCCACCACGTCCGGCCAACGGACACAGTGGTATGCGGCGTTAAATTTCAAGTCCGGGAGTGTAGCAGGAGCTCGACCTGCGTGGAAGCTATAGGGGTCGGTCCTCGCTTCGGGGCTTGGCCTCGTCTCCTTGGGCCAGCACAAGAACGCACATTTCCGTCTACCGATTCCCACAGTCCGTCGCCAACGCCACAAACGCCTCGATGCCCATTGGGATCGCGGCATCGTTGAAGTCAAAGCAGGGGTGGTGGAGACTCGGCATGTCGTCCTGGCCCTCTGGTAGCAGGCCGAGG
>JABJQE010000125.1 GCA_018663565.1 Phycisphaerae bacterium | reverse complement strand
TCCATGCAATCTACAATTTACTGCATAATGCACAGTGAATGATCATCACAATGCAAAACGAAGAACGAATGCAAAAGATTGAACAACAGGTTGAGTTGATTAAATTCAAAGTTGATTACATATTCTGGGTTGCAAACTTCTTTATGTTGGTCTTTTTGGGAGTTGCTATTTTTCGAATAATTGTCATAACCTTCCCGTGATTGAAAACCACGGATGCCCCTTTAGATGGGGAACGGTACTGATTCGGAATGCGTTGGGGATGTGGATGCGAACGGAACCATCGACATATTTGACCTTCTGCCTGTGCTCGAGAACTGGGGCGTTTGCCCATAAGCACGTTGGCGTGCATCGATACATTCATGTACTGACTCTCATGAACTCTCGATCTCGAATCTGAGGTGCGATCTCTTCACCGTTTGTCAGGTTCGGATGCAGGTCCAGGCCAAGTTCCGCAGGTGACTTGCCCACCCAACTGCTTCTGGTTCCCTTGACACGGATCGCCAGAATGTCACTTATTGCTTGCCGCCATCTCATGCCCTGTTACCGTAGTTGGACTGACTTGCAACGGAACCATTAAGGTCAACACTCATGAACGCGATCAAAGCCACCCTACTTCTCACCACAGTAAACCTGTCGTTGGCTGCCGCATCCGGTGCACCGCCCGACATCCTGTTCATTGTGATCGACGACACCGGAATCGATCAATGGGCTAGTTTCGGGTGGGACGCCGAGGGAGCCCAGCGAGCTCCATTTACGCCAGTGCTTGATGCCATCACTTCGAGCGGTGTCGCCTTCACGAACTGCTGGGCCATGCCGGAATGCTCCCCAAGCCGGGCGGCGTTTTTTTCAGGTCGACTGCCGATGCGAACAGGCGTTGAAGCCGCGATCACGAATGGGCATCTCGCCACCAGCCAGTTAAATACGGCCGAGATCATGACTCCGGCCATCCTTCAGAAGGCAAACTACCGCTGTGGTTTCTCCGGCAAGTGGCACACCGGCGAAGTGCCGTTCGATGAAGCCCAGCCTGTTCAGATGGGCTGGGATGCCTACATGGGCAACTGGTTTGGATTTGTTCCTGGGATCGACACGACAGCCGGACAACAACTGACTGCGCCCCTAGATGCCAATCATGAAAATGGTTGGCTGCCATGCAGCGTACCTCTCGGCGACCCTCAGGACCCCGAACATCGCGGCCCGTGCTGCCTTGATGGATCTACATGTGTCGAAGACATCGCTGGTATGGATTGCCTAGCCATGGGCGGCACTCCTCTAGTCGAACTGCAGTCCGATGGGTCGGGCAACTCCGTCGTGGCATTCCAATCTTCTTGCAGCGGCGGATGCGCCGACATTCTGTTCGGCGAAACCGAAGATGGCCAGAACACCGCAAGGAATGGATTCTGGGTCTGGGGCAGACAATGGTCTGATGCAACAGGGAATATTGGCATCAACGACTACTACCACGGGCCGATGCTCACCGACACCACCGACTTCGCCATGGAATGGCTCGAACAGGTCGACCCGCTCAACAATCCGTCAGCCGATCCGTGGTACCTCGCGCTGCAATACAACACTGCTCACGATCCAGTCATGCCCACTTCCCAACGCATGGTCGAACGAATGGAGGATGACGGCATCGACACCGCATTGCTGGACTGCGGCAGCAGCGGAGGCATCAAGACCCTGTTTCCGTACATGATCGAAGAAGCCGATCTAGAAATCGGCAGACTGCTTGAAGCCCGCGGGCTCGGTTCATACACCAAGAACGGTGGCTTCGAACTGGCTGATCTTGAAGCAGCCAATACAGTGATCGCCTGGATCGGGGACAACGGCACGTTCTACTCATCTACACGACTCCCATTCAATCCGCTGCTTTCAAAGGCAACCATCTACCAGACTGGTGTCTGGGTGCCGATGGCCGTCGCAGGCGCCGGTGTGGCCCAGGGCAGTGTCGACCATCCTGTCAATGCCGTAGACATGTTTGCGTTGTTCGCCGAACTCGGAGGCATTGATCTTGAAGACGTGATGCCCGATTCGCACACGCTCGATGCCAAGTCAATTGCACCCTATCTCTCTAATCCAGATGCGCCGGCAACTCGAACCTTCAATCTCGCCCAGTCTGGAACTGGCGTCTTCAACCCTTTCGATCCGCCACAGGCATGCACATTCGCCGTAGCCGGCGGCATTTGCGACGACATCCACTTCGCAGCAGAAGGGTTGTGCCTGTCCAATGGAGGCGAGTGGCATGGAGTGGACCCCTCCCACCCCGACTACCCGATTAAATGCTGCGATCTCTACCTAGAGCCACCCACAGACTGGGAAGGCGACTTCCCTGCCCCGTCTCCTGACAAGCAGCAGACGATTTCCATGCTTGACAATAGCTCACCGGTTTATCGCATGTGGAAACTGAATGTCTTTCAACCGGCATGGTGCGATACCTCCGAATGCGTTGACGAGATCGAGTTCTACAGGCTGCCACAATACGTCGCCCCGAACTTTGCGGCACTTGACAACCCGAGCGGTCCGCATCGCATTGAACTTCCGGATGACCCGGCCGATCTGCCATCGGTGCTGAGTAAGGTTGAGTATGCCGCGTTTCGAACTTTAGCATGTGAATTCCAGTCACTGTGGGCTTCTGCCGCAACGTGTCAGGCCGACGGCAATATCGATGGGAGCGTCGACATCGATGATCTGTTGGGCGTCCTCAGTGCATGGAGCGGATCGGAAGAAGAGCTCTCCTTCTTCGATCGAACCGGCTCCACTGGAACCTCTGATGGAATGGTCAACCTCTACGATCTGATGCTGGTGCTCGACGACTGGTCCGGCGCCAACAACTGCACGCCTGATCAGGCGTACATCGGCTCGACCTGCCTTATCGAGTACGTCACCAACTGCCCCTGACGGGACAGGCGTCGGGATTCAGTTTGTGCGAGGGTAGGCGGCTTTGCTGTTCTTGAGAGTTGCATCTACACATTCATGTACTGACTCTCATGAACTCTCGATCTCGAATCCGAGGTGCGATCTCTTCACCGTTTGTCAGGTTCGGATGCAGGTCCAGGCCAAGTTCGGCAGGTGACTTGCCCACCCAACTGCTTCTGGTTCCCTTGACACGAATCGTGAAAGTCTCAGGGTCGAACGTAAGGGTGGTAAACAAGGAATCGCGATAGGGACACGTGCATGAAATCGACGGATACTTCGTGTGGATGTCCTCGGAGTAACTTTCGTGTCGATTGGCACTGCCAACCCACTTGTAGGAGGCAGAGTTGACATGCATATAGGTCACGTTCTTGACACGAATGACCTCGTCTATGTGTGAGTGACCATTGATTACCAAGACGACCTTGTTCGCCGCGTCACCAAGAACAGCCTGTATCTCTTCTGCGTTATCGACGGCGTAGGCCCCGGCAAGCGGCTGATGACACGCGACCATGATCGGCCCATCAAGGGTCGCCAACTTCTCCTTCAACCACTCCATCTGTTCCTTGCCGACATAGGACACGTAGCCACCCTTGTGCGTCGGAGACCCAGCATCGTTGCCGTCGAGTACCAGCAACTGAAGGCCTTCAATATCTCGGGCGTAGTAACGGCTCGGGATGCCCCACTTGTCAATGCAGTTGTCCTTGGTGAATCCAGCATCCGTATCGTGATTGCCGATGACATGCAGGGGCCGAGTGTGCGCCTGGTTGAACAGGGTGATGATGTCGCTGTTCTCAGGACTCGGATAGGCGAAATCTCCCAGTTGCAGAATTGCATCTGGCTTGCTCACCGCCATTGCCTTGAGGAATACTCCCAGGCGATCAATCCCATCGTGCATGACGTCATGATGCAGATCAGCAATAACTCCTATCTGTACCGGTTTCTTCAATGGAGGAGTTGAGGCCGACGACAGCCGCGGCAGGGCCAGCGTTAATGTTGCGACCGTCGCCGTATGAAGAACAGTACGTCGACTCAAATGAGGGTCAAGCTGGATTGGGTGTGATTGTTCTTTGTTCATGGGAAGCACCACTCTATCACCAGGCACTTCCCCATCTGCCTATGACGACAACGGCATGGTATTCCGCCATGGCATGTTTGCCGCCCGGGGCCGGGTGTTCACGTTTTCTGGGATCGCGGCAGGATTCGCGCGGGCCCGCGGCATACAGTCCAACATCTTGCAAGGGCCCTCGCCCGCCTGGCCGTCCCCTCTGGAGCATCGATGCAACACAACTCGCCCCCGAAGATGCAGCCCTGCTTATCGACTCCAATACACCGGTCCGCATCGCCAGTGAGTCTCGCTGGCAGGGGGCTGGGAATCTGTTCAATCGTCATAGGTTCCTTGAGCATCCTGGCATGCTGTGTGTTCTACATCGCAATGCCGCTGGCTGGGCTTGGCATTCTCCTGGGACTTCTGTCGATAGCCATGACCACTGATCGACCATGGCTGGGGCTTACGGGATTGGGACTCTCCATGATTGGCTTCGTGTTGCCCATGGTGGCGATCGTGTTGTTCGTGATCGCAGACCAGCCGGTTGAAGAGGAATGGAATAGAGACAATCGTCCAGTTGTCGTACCTCTTGCACCTGAGGAGGTCTGCATGACGGGTCCATCTCTCTGGTCGGCGACGACGAGTAGGCCGACTCACTCAACAGTGCCATGCCACCACCCCCAATGGTTTCAGGTAGAGGAACTGCTGGTGGGTTGATTGCTTCACCGCCAATGACCGTGACGTCACTCATGAGCTGGGCAAGTGGGCTGCATTATGCCAATTCTCCCTCTTACTGATTGAACATAGTTAGGCTACTGACCATGCCTTGCACACTCATCATCGGCGCAGTCCTATGCGGTCTTTTGAACTCAGATATCGAAACGATCACTACAGCGATGGCCCGTGGTGACACGAGTTCAGAGGAACTGACCCAGTTCTACATCGATCGCGCAGAGGCCATAGATAGTGGCGAACAAGGACTCCGCTGCATACTCGCGCACAATCCAAACGCGATTGCCGATGCGAGTCGCCTCGACGCTCAACGCGCCCGTGGGTCCGTAAAAGGCCCGCTGCATGGTGTACCGATCCTTATCAAGGACAATATTGAGACCCGAGAATTGCCGACAACCGCGGGGTCGCTCGCTCTTGTGAACAATAGAACTGGCCGCGACGCAACTGTTGTTCAACGACTTCGCGATGCTGGAGCAGTGATCTTAGGCAAAGCGAATCTCAGCGAGTGGGCCAACATCCGATCTCCAAAATCATCAAGCGGTTGGAGCGCCGTCGGCGGACTCACCAGAAACCCCTACAACCGCGACCGAAGCGCATGCGGCTCAAGTAGTGGCAGCGGCGCCGCTGTCGCCGCGGATCTTGTCACTGCTGCCATCGGCACCGAGACCGATGGCTCTGTCACGTGTCCGGCGGCCATGAATGGACTCGTCGGGCTGAAGCCAACTGTCGGCTTGCTGCCTCGCACACATATCGTGCCGATCTCGCACTCGCAGGACACCGCCGGCCCGATGACAAGAACGGTGAAAGACGCTGCGATCATGCTGAGCGTCATGGCCGGGTCCGATCCACTCGATGCGGCGTCGGCTTCGGCTGATCTGCACAAGATGGACTACACAAGCGCACTCGACTCGAACGCTCTCAAAAATTGTCGCATCGGCGTGCTTTGGTTTCACACCGACTGGTGTAGTCCAGAACAACTCACAGCATTCGAACAGCAACTGGAAGCCCTCCGAAAGGCCGGCGCAGTACTCGTGGATATTCGCGAGTTCCCAGGCATGGAAACCATCTACACAGATGAAATGGCAGTGCTGCTGCACGAACTACGATCCGACATGGCGACCTATCTGAGTTCCGTGCCGGGCGAGGGCCATCCACGCACGTTGAACGACATCATTGCCTTCAATCGAACACACGCTGATCGAGAGATGCCTCACTTTGGGCAGGAGTTCTTTGAAATGGCGGTATCTGCCGACGCCGCATCAGAATCGGAGTACAGCGAGGCGCTTGCCCGTGCCCGCGCAGCGGCGGGGCCTAATGGAATCGATCGACTACTCGCCGAACACAACCTCACTGCGCTCATCGCGCCGACCACCGGTCCCGCCTTCGAGATCACACTGGGCGAAGGCGACGCGTTCGCGGGCGGCTCGACCACGCTTCCCGCCGTGGCGGGCTACCCACATCTCACCGTGCCAGCGGGCATGGTTGACGGCTTACCAGTTGGCCTCTCGTTCATCGGTCCAGCCTGGTCCGAGTCACATCTCCTTGCGCTCGGATATGCCTTTGAACAGTTGAAGCAGTGGCGTATCACGCCTTAGTTGATAAGGCCAGTGTGTCGCGCATTCGCATTGATGGCATACTCAGGGTGCTATTCGCGGGGCTCGGAATACAAATCGACAAAGAAGTCGAGCGTGCGCCGTCCTTCTTGCTCGCGTGTTCGCGCAAGATAGAATCCGAACTTCTCGAAGAGCTGGATGGCAGGTTGTCGCTCCACGCGGACATCAAGAATGATCTTCAGGTAGTCTCGGTCACGGCAGAATCGAATGGCGTGGCTCATGAGCGACGTTGCGATGCCTTGGCGGCGAAACTGGGGGCGGACCCGAAGACGCCGCATCTCGGCGACCGAGTCATCGAGTCGCTGCACGCCAATCATGCCTGCAATATCCGATTCCTTGGTGGCGACCCAGAATCCGCCTTGGGCGGCGTCGCTGAAATAGGCGTCGTGCAACTGTTCGATATCGGCTCCAGTGTCGTTCCCTGCAACCTGGCTCTCAACGACACCAGCCTCAAAAAGCTCTCGCAGCACCGGTATATCGTCAGCGGTGGCTTCTCGAATGTGCATGGAATCGTGTGTTTGAGGCATTGTTCGGGACTGATGAGTGGTTGACGTGGGTTGGATCAGTATAGAGATCACCGCCACCAATCGGGGCGAAGGTCTGTGCTGCACCACGCTCGGAATGCGATGTCGAGCCTCGGGTCATCGAGGGGCGATTGGGGCGACTGGCGGCCTGTGGCGGTGGATTCGATGATGTCTTGGATGATGCGGGCGCGGTCGGGATCATCGAGCATGAACCGCATGACAGCCCAAGCCTGGCCGTAGTAATCCAGAAGCGCGGTGCTGCCACGGGCCATTGCGGCATGCGGGTCATCAGCTGCAAATTCACCGAGCGGGAGCATTCGTCCTCTGCGAAGCATCCACCACGCGCGGCGCTGTCGTTGCCTGTTCGCGGCGTGATCAATCTCGAGGCCGTCGGGAAGGAGTTTGAATCCTTCCATGATTGTGGCGAGTCCCTCATCGACCCAAGGGGGAAGAGGGCGAATCAGCGCGGTCTGGGCATACTGATGCCAGCCCTCGTGTAGCGAGAGTGCCATGGTGTCACGGCAGTGGCTTCGGCGATCGATGTCGTAGAGCAAGGCAACGCCCTCGGATGTAAAACCGCCACGTCCGAGGCCCTGCATGGCGACAGCATGCGCGGGAAGAATGACCTTGGCGAGATTGGACCATTGCCGGCGATCGCTCATCAGGCAGGTGGTCATCGTCTCCGTGGGCTCGGGGAGCGTGAAAGAAGGCGAATCAAGTTTCGCTCGCATTGCTGCAAGGCCAGCCTCAAGCGCCACGGGCAATCGCGTGTGCAGCGTGGGCTGCATGATGGTGGTGCAGATATCCCATCGCTTGGTACGAATGCACACGCCGTCGAGTCCCATGCACTGCCAGGGTTCAATCATCGCCGATTCGCCACATTGTGGTGGTGGGGTGCGATCCATGGTGCCAAGCAGAATGTCACGGGGGGCTTGCTGGTTACATGCCGCGAGTGCCATGAGCAGGATCGCGATGCAGCAGCAACTGATTCGCCCCGCGGGGAAGCGAGCTCCAGAATCCTCATGTCGGCAGATCAATTGATCGCCTCGATCGCTGCGTTGGTGGCATCGAGGTCTGCGATGGCTTGCTGCAACTGCAAGCGTGTGTCCTCGACAAGATGAGCCGGCGCTTTTTGAATATATGACTCGTTGCTCAGGCGACCCTTCATGGCTCCGATTTTCTTTGTGAGCTCTGATGCCTTGGCCTGCAGTCGTTTCCGTTCGACCTCCGGGTCGATAGCACCTGCGAGGTCGAGCAGAACTTCTTCGCCGTCGAAGGCAAAGGCTAGGGCGGCGGCGGGGCGACTGTGAGTCCTCGCATCAACCACCTTCGCCACGCGGCACATGCTCTCGAGCACGGGCTGTGACTCGCTCGCGAGATCAAGGAGTCCCTCGGGAGCGCATAACGTGATGTCGGCTTTGGCCGGTACATCATTGTCAGATCGAGCCCGGCGGATTTCAGTTACGAGAGACTGAAGCCGCGTGGTATCCGTCTCGGCCTGCTCGTCGCGAAGTGATTCATCGGCAACTGGCCACGCGGCAAGTGCGAGCACATTGGCATTTGGCAATTCAAGGCCCGGCACGCCACGGTCGCCCATTTTTTGCATGTGTGGCCAGATGGCTTCCGTCACGTAGGCGCAAAGTGGATGCATCAGCCGCAAGATTGCGTCGATCACCGAGAGTAGTACGCGTTGTTGTTGATGATCGCTGCCAATAGTGGGCTTGATCGCCTCGAGATACCAGTCGCAGAAGTCACGCCACACGATGTCGTAAATGGCCTCGGTGCAGGCGTTGAATCGATATTGCTCGATGGACTCGCCGATGGCGGTCGTGGCCGCTTCAATTCGAGAGAGCATCCAGCGGTCTGCAAGCGAGAGGTCGCTGAGTGCTGCGACTGGCTCGGGCGACTCGACGCGTCCCATTGCAAATCTCGCGGCGTTCCACACTTTGTTGGCGAAGTTGCGGCCGACATCGAATCGATTGGACGTGTTCTTGGCAAGTGGTCGGTCTTCAGTGGGCACCTCGCCTGAGAATATGCCAAAGACCGTGACCATTTCCTTGGCTGGGTCAGCGGGGCTCTTCTGAATTGGAGCCGCTACTTTGTGCCCGGCGGAGGTTTCGATGAATTCTGGTGTAAACGTCTGGCCAGAGTGTGGATCGACAAGTTCGACCGAGAGTCGTACATCTTGAGTTTCAGTAGCAATCTGCGCCATTACGAACCGAAGCGCATCTGTACCGTGTGAGTGAATGATGTCGCGTGGGTCGACGCCGTTGCCAAGCGACTTGCTCATCTTCTGTCCGTGGCCGTCCTGGACCATGGGGTGGATGTACACCTCTTTGAATGGCAATCTGCCATTCAGGAAGTATCGATTGAACATCACCATGCGGCTCACCCATAGTGTGATAATCTCACGCGCAGTGCACAGCACACTAGTTGGATTGAAGGCATCAAGTAGGCCTTCAGTTTCTGGGAAGGCAGAAGCATCGGGCCAGCCCATCGTGCTCATCGGCCACAGCGCCGAAGAGAACCACGTGTCGAGCACATCTGGATCTTGGGCAAACCCTGCCGCATTGAACTGCTCTTCGAGGTCTGGCCTATTGCGATTCACGCACGCAAGAATGCGAACAACGCCGTCAGCTTGATCGACGGCAAGCCGAACACACGCATCAACGTCGTCGATCTCGCACATTGGAAGTCCGCAGTCTTTGGGCGCATATGCGAGGGCCTCGGTGGGCAGCGATGATGCGTCCGCGGGTAGTGGCAGTTCAAGGGTCCATACTGGTATGCGATGTCCCCACCATAATTGCCGGCTGATGCACCAGTCGCGAAGGTTCTGGTGCCATTGCTCGAAGGTCTTGGCGTACCGGCCTGGCGAGAAGGCCAGGCCGCCGTCGCCCGCGGTTTCGCCGGAGTCGCGCGCCGGCGTGCTGCCCTGCATCTGTTCTGGGTCCATTGCTCGCAGCGCTTCGCCCCGTAAGCGGTCGTCCGTGACGCGGACGTACCACTGATCGCTGAGATATGGTTCGATTGGCACATGTGAGCGGTACGAGTGGCCAACACTGTGTGAGTAGTCGCGAATCTCTTCGAGTAGCCCGGCGTCTTTGAACCAACTCACCACGGCGACGCGAGCGTCTTCTCGGCTGAGTCCGACAAAACTGGCGGCTTCTGCCGGCACATCTTCCCAGCCATGCCGGTCAGAAATTGACCCATCTGGCGCCAAGATGTTGATCGCCTCGAGGTCGTGCCGCAGGCCGATATCCCAGTCGTTTGTGTCGTGGGCTGGTGTGACTTTGAGGAATCCGGTGGCGTACTTGGCCTTCGGGTCGTCTCCAGAACCGGCCATGATGACATAGTCGTCTTCGACAATCGGAATGCGACGGCCAACGATTGGCAGAGTGATGAACTTGCCGCGGAGTTGCTCGGCGCGAGGATCGTTGGGGTTCATCGCAACTGCGGTGTCGCCGAGCATTGTCTCGGGGCGTGTTGTCGCGACGGTGATGTGGCCGCTTCCGTCTTCAAGTGGATAATTCAGGTACCACATGTGCCCTGCGACTTCTTCCATTTCGACTTCGTCGTCGGCGAGCGCAGTTTGGGTGACTGGATCCCAGTTCACAAGTCGCTTGCCACGATCAATGAGGCCGTCTTGGAAGAGATGGAAGAAGGCATGTCGAACCGCTGCAGTGCACATCGGGTCCATCGTGAATCGTGTGCGATCCCAGTCGCAGCTCGCGCCGAGTTCGCCCAACTGACCGAGGATGACCCGCTCGTATTCGTCTTTCCACTCCTGAGTGAGGGCGACGAAGTCTTCGCGGCTCATGTCGGTACGGCGTTTGCCAGACTGCATCAGCCGCTTCTCGACGACGGTTTGCGTAGCAATCCCAGCGTGGTCCGTGCCAGGCATCCAGAGCGTGGCGTCTCCTCGCATACGGTGGTACCGCACGAGGATGTCCTGCAGGGTATTGTTGAGCGCATGCCCTAGATGCAATGCTGCGGTGACATTTGGCGGGGGAATCACGATCGAATAAGATGGTGTGCCCGGTGAAGGAACTTCGGCGTGTCCGAGGTTGGCCTCCCGCCAGAGATCGCGAATCTGAGGTTCAGATTCAGCCGGGGTGTACGAGCGGGGGAGTGAATCGTTGGAGTGCGCCGTGGACATGAAATCATGATACCGATGAGAGTCATCAGCTCAGCGCTCGTCGCCGCACTCTCTTTGATTGCGGCCTGCGATGAGTCGGTCGAGCCCGAAACTCGGGTGGATGTGTCCAATCGTGTCGATCGAGCCGAGCAACTGCTCTCCGCGGGGAAAGCTGCCGATGCCGATGCGATCGTCGATATCTTGCTTGTCCAGCACAGCGACGACTGGCGTGTGCATGACCTCGCCGCGAGAATCCATCTGCAGCAGGGCATCCGGCTGCGAGATGGTGGCTTGATCGAACAGAGTCAGGCAGAACTTTTACAGGCCGTATCTGCATATCAGAAGGCCACTGCTTTGGTGCCAGCCCTTGCTGGTCTTTATACGAGTGCTGGGAATGCAGCAGTGATGGCTGGCGATAAACAGCAAGCGAATGTCTGGTACCGAGACGCAATCGGACTTGACGCGGAGGACGTGCGGCCGCCGCTGTATCTCGCGCAGTTGGTCTTTGACGAGAACCCCGCCGAGGCCCGGGAACTCCTGGAATGGGTAATCAGCATGGACTCCAATATTGCCGAAGCACATGCGTCAATTGCCTTGCTGAATGCGATCGATGGTGATGCCGAGGCTGCAAAGGCAGCGATGTTCGAAGCGTTGAGGTCTGATCGTGGCCCGGCCATTCGGGTAGTGCAAGCAAGGATGTTTCGTACGCTTGGGGAGCCGGGGCGGGGCGTAGAGATACTG
>JABJQE010000124.1 GCA_018663565.1 Phycisphaerae bacterium | reverse complement strand
CTAGAGGTTGATGATGGAACCGTCGCCGCCGAACTCGATCAGCTTCGAAGTCAAACAAATGACCCTGAAGCGACGCTCGAACACCACATCGGCGACCCCAGTGACGAACGGTTTCTCAATGAGTTCGCCGAGGCGCACAAAGCCGGCCTGTTTGGGCAAAACTCAATTGTCGAAGCGCCAGAAGCGGCCGGATATGAAATCGAACACGAGATCAACCGAGGCGCCCAAGGAGCCGTGTTCAAAGCAAGGCAGATTGCCACCCGAAGGCAAGTCGCTCTGAAGGTATTACTCCGAGGCGCATTCGCTTCAGATCGCCAACGCATCCGATTTGAGCGTGAAGTCGAAATGGTTGCCGCGCTCAAACACCCCAATATCGTCACGATCTATGACAGTGGTCTCACCAAGGACGGTCGTGCGTGGCTTGCCATGGAATATGTCGACGGTGAGCCAATGGACGACTGGATTGGTCGACATGAGCCGGCCGGAGTCGAACCACGACGGCGCATGATCGCATCGCTCATTGCCACGACCTGTGACGGTGTCGTTGCCGCTCATCAACGCGGCATTATTCACCGTGACCTCAAGCCTGACAACGTACTTGTCGACACCGAGGGCGTGCCTCACATCCTTGACTTCGGACTCGCCAAACCAGTTGACTCATCGGAGTGGGACTCCTCGCAGTTGGACGTCACCAATGCCGGGGAGTTTATGGGAACTTTTGCCTACGCATCACCCGAGCAAGTATCGGGCGATCCAGACCGAATTGATGTGCGAACCGATGTGTTTGCGCTCGGCGTCATGCTGTATGAAGCATTACTCGGCACACGGCCATATATATTAGAAGGATCACTCGCTGATGTCGTCAAGACAATCTCTGAGGGAATCCCCATACCACCACGCAGCGTAGACGCTTCGCTTGATCAAGATCTCGAAACCATTCTGCTTCGATCGCTCAACTGTGACACTGAACGTCGATACCAAAGCCCTGCAGACCTCGCACGCGACCTGCGGCACTGGCTTGTCCGCGAGCCAATCGAAGCGAGGCGGGATGACGCGTGGTATGTCGCTCGCAAGACGCTCCGCAAACACTGGTTCCCCGTCAGCATCGGCGCTGGTGCCGTTGCTGTACTGATTGCATTCGGCATCACGATGTTTATTGCATGGGACAGGGCAACCGAGGCCAACCGTCGCTTGACCGGAACCGTTGGGATGGTGTCAAACGTCCTCGGTTCTGCTGATGCAGAGAACCCCAATCAGCCTCTCGCCGCATCAAGCGTGGGCGAAATGATGCAGCGATGGCTCACTATTGTCGACACCGACCTTAGCGACTACCCCGCTATTGCCGCTTCGGTCCGACTCGATCTTGCTGAAATCTTGATTAGTGCGGGCCGCTGGGATGAGGCAGGCGTCGCAATCGAACTGGCAGCCGAGTCACTCAACCTCGATCCATCCACGCCATCCCTTGAGGCCGGCCGACTACTCCACGACCGCGGCCGCTTGCACTACAAACGCCGTGACATGGCGCTCGCCGTCGCAGATTACTCCGCAGGGCTCGCGCATCGAACCGCTGTAGCGCCTGAGAGTGAACACACCGCAGACACCATGCATCACCTTGCCGCCGCGCTGCGAGCCAACGGATCAAGGGATGAGTCAGATGACATGTTCGAGGCCGCGTTGCTTCGTCACCGCAGCCTGCTTGATGAGTCCCGCGGCGATAGTGATGCATCACGCCGTCGAGCAGCACTCGGCAACCTGCTCAATAGTATGGCTGTTGTCCACATGGTCAATGAACCGGAGATTGCGTTGCCGCTACTTCAAGAAGCGCAGGAACTCCTTGAAATTGACTCTGCCGACCCATCACGCGATTGGCGAATTGCGGCACTCCGCCACAATGTGGGGGATTGCCTCGCCCGTCTGCACCGACTTGATGAGGCTCGCATCGAACTGACCGAGGCCTTGGCGATCAAAGAACTTCAAGGCAACCGGCTCTCAATGGCAAACACTGAAGCCGCCATGGCACGACTATCTCTACGATCAGGAGATACAGATGCCGCCCGCCGGCACCTTGAAGCCGCCAAGTCACTCCGGGCAGATCGGTTACCTAATGGTCATCCGTCACGACTTGATGAATCGCACATCGAAATCGAGATCTTGCTGCTCAGCGATCGTCTTGATGAGGCGGATGCGCTACTCAATCATCACCCCACGGCTCATTCGGCGGCTTCTGAAGCGGCCATGTTGCGGCTCAAAGGGTTGCTCTCAGACGCTCGAGGAGATACCGCACAGGCAGTTGACCAACTACAAGAGGCATGGGGGCTCTATGCATCCTCAGCAGGCGAGCAAAGTCCACAGTGCCGCAAGGTTGCCGCAGATCTTGCAAAAATCTTTCGCGACGCAGGCAATTTCACCGAAGCGAACCGATATCTCGCGCTGTCAATGCCACCGCAGTGATGCGATCACGCACCATCGGATTCCAACTTTCTACATGCCTGGAACGACGGCCACTCAGCGGCGTCGACGACGGCTAAGCGCAGCAAGGCCAAGCAGTGCAAGCCCAGCAGGTGCTGGGACAGGCATAGACTCCACACCATTGAGCCCGATTTCATACAGGCCAATATTCTCATAATCGGTTGGAGGCGTCCACCCATCAAGCGACAACTGGGCCCAGTCTCCACGCGGAACAACTTGGCCAAACTGATTATCTGGCAAGCCCATTTCAAAGAGGGGCCGAATTTCATTTCCAAACAGGACAGTCGCTTCGCTCAAGGCTGAAGTAATGGCGAGGTAGTAAATGCCAGCCTCTGTAAAGAGTGCATTTCCATGGCCATCATCATTGACAAGTTTGGCATGCAAATTGTCATTGCCGACATTGTTCATGGCCATGATTCCATGCCCTGCCTCATTAAAGAGAAACAACATCGGATCACGAAGCTCATTATTGACGTCCAACCCAAGTGTCTCGGCACTGAAATGGAGTGGATCTGCGATGTAGATGCGGTATAGATCTTGGAAATCTCCTCCGCCACCTACCAATCCACTCCCACCCTTAATCTCACCCTTAACGAGGCCTACACTGCCAGTGCCCGAAGTAGTGGATACATTCGTAGCAGTCGTCAGCGAGTTGCCCGCATCACCACCTGGTGGCTCGTCAAAGATAGGACCAGCTGTTGCAGACGCAGTGACGAATGCCACCGCGACCAACCCACTCTTCATAGTCAATCGCATTGATATGGACTCCAAACACTCGATCTACTTGATCTCTTGCTTCTCAGCCTACTCACCATTGGCAAAAAGGCAACACAGTTTCAGATAATCGACTTTCCGCCCCCAATGGGGCCTCTCGCCCCTGATTCAGTGACCGACCCGATGCCTCGTTGCCACACAGCAGGCCAGAGAGCCGGAGGGGTCAGCCCGCGGCGGAAATAGACCGCTCCGGCGATCTACAACGTCCAGTTCTCGAGCAACACAAGCAGGTCACCAAGACACAGATGAATCACTCCCAGATGAGATGAAAGCCGGGAGCCGATTGCTCGACTCCCGACTTCCAATTCCCATCGCGACGAAGCCGTGATCCACTCAGGACCAGTTCTCAAGCACGATCAAGAGATCGCCAAGATCGATGACACCGCTATCGTCTGCATCCGCTCTGTTGCAGTCGTTATCGACGCCGTCACACACTTCGCCCCAGAGGCCGATCATGAAGATCAGGTCGTCGACATCTACAGAACCGCTGAAGTCGAAGTCACCTGGTTCCCAGATGATGCACATGGGAAGATCGATGCAGATCGTCTCGGTGCAGACAGCGCCGTTGCTGAAAGTGACCTCGAAGTCAATGCACACGGTCGAACCCTGCGCGGCGCCGGTGAGCACCGAATCAAAGGCCCATGAGTGCAGCGGTGGCAGTGCCATCGTGACGTGATCAGGTGTCATGGTGTCGCCAGACGGAGGTGTCATGGAGACGCTCGTGACGGTGTGCATGGAGTCCATATTGCTCACACCGAACGTGAAGTCGAATTCAAAGGGCGCGAACACTGTGCCGCACTCCACATTGAGCACTTGCACGACAGGGCAATCAGCAACTGGAGCCGGCTCATCAGCGACTCGTGTCACGACCAAGTCACCCAAGAGTGTTTTGTCCTGAATGGTCAAGTTATCGTTGTAGTCGATGAGCCAACTGTCCACGATCGAGCCGCCGGTGGCGGGAAGTCCCTGGAAACCGTAGATGTTGTCGCCGGAGCCAAGGTGCATGGCATCAGCCGAGGCCCACACGCGGCTTGGCTTGGCATCGACACCGCCAGCAGCGGACTGCGGGATGCCAACGTTGAACGTATGGGGAGTGAGCACCCAACCGCCCGCTGTGCACTCGTACTCAAGTACGCGAGATTGGTGAGCAGACATGTTGCTAATTCCGCTTTGAGTTCGCTCGCCAAGCAGCATGGTGCCCTCATCACTGAAGTCAATATCAGCCACTGGTGAGGAGAAGGCGTAGTTGCCATCCACGTAGTGGTCTGTAAGCGTGATCTCGAGTTGTTCTGCACCGGGAACAGGTGCGCCGCCGCCGTCAAGCTTGACTGACCAGATCTGGTTATTGTCGGACGAGGCGTTGGCCATGTCCTCATTCCACAAACTGTAGTAGAGATGCTCACCATTCACTTCCAAACCGAATGGACGGTCACCCAGAACAACTGGTCCCGGAGCGCCAGACCATGGCGTG